>JAGUWE010000014.1 GCA_020062525.1 Patescibacteria group bacterium
CCAAATAGGAAAATTCTGGCAAATTGGAAAATATTTTTTTGGCTAACTCGGAATAATTTAATAAATCTTTCTTAATAACTAATACTTTGTCGTCATTGAGAAAGTTGGGATTGTTTGACAAGTCAATTATCTCCGGTGACATTTGCTGATTTAACCTTTCTTTTAGCCAATCTAAATTAGTTGTAAAATAAATTTTATCTTTATCTTTTAAGTAACAAATTTGCCAATTAATCTCTGGCGCTCTTTGGCAGCGAAAAATAAAACTCAGATATTTTTCATCTTGAAAAGAAAATTTTTCCGGCTGAATCACTAATTCCATTGCCTCACTACCATCAGGTAGAGTTTTGCTTTTTTCAACAGGTTGAACGAGAGAAATAACTTTAGAAAATAAATTTTCAAAATTCGCTAAATCTCTTTTATTATAATAGGAAACGGTGCCAAAATAATCAAAAGAAGTTAAATTAGTGATTTCTTGAGTTTTCCTAACAACAACCAATTCTTTGGTTTGGGATATAATTTTGAAAATTATTTTTTTTTCAGCAACTGACAAATTAATTTCTAAATTATCAACCCTTAAAAGTTTTTCTAAATTTAAATTATCAGTCAAATTAAGTTTTGCTGAATCCAGATTTTTAGCAGCAATTAAAGTTCCGACTGGCAGCTCAATTTTTTTAGTGGATTTGCCGGCTAATTTAAAAGTATTTCTTTTTTTAAATAATTGTAATTGATAATCAAAAAAATTGGCAAAATTATAAATTTTAGTTAAAAAATTTTCATCTTGAGAAGTAATTTTACCTTCAATCGCAACTGAAGTTTTTTCTTTTTTTATTTTCAGACCAATATTTTTTATTTTGGCTTTGTCAAAAAAATCCAACCAAAAAACATTTTCTTGTTGAGGTTTTTCTTTTTTTAAAAATTCACGATCTATAATTAAAGAGGGGGTCTTTTGAACTGCTAAAAAACTAATAACACCTAATAAAACTATTACTAAAATTCCTCCTGAAATAATTTTCCAAGGAGGAATCTTTTTAAAATGATTATAATATTCTTTTAATTTATCTATGGTCATCTAATTAAAACTTAAAGCGAAAAACGAAAAAGTAAAAACTACAGCGTAAAACTTAAAACTATTTTTATTCTTTTTAAGGGTTTTTAGTTTTTAGTTGTAGTTTTTTAGCTTTACACTTTTAGCTTTTAGTTATTTATCTAGTGTCTTGATATTTTTCTTCTGAATTTCGGAAAACGGTCATGTCTTGGGCTTTTTTCGCGAAAATGAGATTCACCCTCTGGCTGTGGTTGCGTAGCTTTAAGTGAAAGATTTATTCTGCCCATTGAATCAATTTCCATCACTTTAACCGGAATCATATCGCCGATATTAACTATATCTTCAACCCGATTAACTCGGTAAGGGGCCAATTCGGAAATATGAACTAATCCTTCCTGACCGGGCAGAATCTCAACAAAAGCACCGAAATTTAAAATTCGCGTTACTCGACCTTGAAAAATCTCGCCAACTTCCACCTTGCGGGTAATATTTTTAATCCACTCAACTGCTTTCTGGGAGGATTCAGGGTTAGTGGAGCAAATTATTACCAAACCGTCATTTTCAATGTCAATAGTTACGCCGGTTTTATCAATAATTTCATTAATTATTTTACCGCCCGGGCCAATGACTTCACGGATTTTTTCCGGATCAATATGAAAAGAAATAATCCTCGGCGCATAAGGCGAAAGATCAGCTCGGGGAATAGAAATTACTTCAGTCATTTTTTCTAAAATCTTAAGTCGAGCAACTCTTGCTTGTTCTAATGTTTCTTTAATAATGTTGAAAGTCAACCCTTTGGTTTTGGTATCCATCTGGATGGCGGTTATACCCTCAGTAGTACCAGCTACTTTAAAATCCATGCCGCCCTGGCCATCTTCTAAATCCTGTAAATCGGTAATAATTTTATAATTACCTTTATCATCAGAAGCCAGACCCATGGCAATGCCAGAGACTGCTTTTTTAATTGGTACGCCAGCATCCATCAGGGCTAAAGACGAACCGCAAACCGCCGCCATTGAACTTGAACCATTAGAGCCCAAAACTTCGCTCACTACGCGAATGGTGTAAGGAAAACTTTCCTGATCGGGCAAAACCGGCAGAATTGCTTTTTCAGCTAAAGAGCCGTGGCCAATTTCTCGCCGCCCTGGCCCGCCTAATCGGCCAGTCTCGCCAGTGGCAAAAGGCGGAAAATTATAATGGTGTATGTACCGTTTGCGACCAATTTCTTCCATACCGTCTAAAATCTGTTCCTCAGACGGCGCACCTAAAGTTACAACTGACAAAACCTGGGTCTCGCCGCGCTGAAACAAAGCCGAACCATGAGTCCTGGGCAGCAGTCCCGCCTCAACCATTAATGGTCTAATTTCATCAAGCGCCCGTCCATCAACTCTTTTTCCTTCTTTTAAAATTGCCTCGGAAACGCGACGTTCAACTTCTTTCTCGGCCTCAAAAAGAGCCAAAGTGATTTTATCAGCTTCAAAGCCCTGGCCAAGCAAATATTGACTTAAGTCCTCTTTTAATTTTTCAACCGCTTCTTTACGTTTGCGCTTGGTTTCTTTAGCGCTGACAAAAAGATAATGATCCAGGTTTTGACCCAAAAACTCAGTTAATTTTTTTCGTAAAACATCATCCTCCGGTGTCTCAACTGTGCCTTTGATTTCTTTTAATTCAATCCGTCCAATTTTTTCTTTTATCTCTTCAATCAATTTTAAAACGGGTGAAAAATTTTTAGTTGTAAATTGAATTGCTGCTAAAATTTTTTCTTCTGGAACTTCGGAAGCTAAGGCCTCTAACATAACGATTTTTTTTTCAGTTCCAGCTACAATTAAATCAAGGGGATCTTTTTCTCGTTCGGCATAAGTTGGATTAATAATAAATTTGCCTTCGGCATCAATTCCGACCCTGGCGCCGGCTATTGGCCCAAACCATTTAAGGCCAGAAAGAGCCAAGGCGGCTGAGGCAGCAATTAAAGCAACTATGTCCGGATCGTTTTCTTGATCAACGGAAAAGACCTCAATTACCACTTGAACTTCACGGTTGTCACCCTCTTTAAATAAAGGCCGGATAGCTCGATCAATCAACCGACCAGTGATAATAGCTTCATCAGTGGGTCTGCCTTCTCGTTTAATAAAACGAGAGCCTTTAATTCTGCCCGCGGCATATAATCTTTCTTCGTAGTCAACGGTTAGAGGAAAAAAATCAATTCCTTGACGCGGTTCTTTAGCCCGGCTGACCGTAGCCAAAACCAAAGTATCACCATACCTAACCGAAACTGAAGCAAGGGCCTGTTGGGCTAATTTGCCAATTTCCATTTCCAGAAGTTTTCCGGCCCACTCACTGGAAAACTTATGAATGTTATTAAGTTTTTTTTCCATAATCATCACCTTTTCTCTACTAACCAACAAGCTTTAGACAATGAAAGTTTCATAGTCTAATTGTTTGTCGGCTAATAGAATTATTAATTAATTTTTTGTCTTGATTAAAAATTTTTTCTGGCTTAAATCAGTAAAGTCATCCGCTGTTTCGATTAACTTAGCCGAGGTGGTCTTAGCAAAAGCCATAATTTCCACCAAACAACCTTTATTTTCCTTTAAATAAGAAACTAAAGGCACAAAATCACCATCACCGGTAACTAAGACAATTACATCGAGTCGATCAGCCAATTTAATGGCGTCCATAGCCAGTCCAACATCCCAGTCAGCTTTTTTAATTCCGCCATAAAAAATCTGTAAATCCTTGGCTTTGACTTCAAAACCCTGTTTGGCTAAAACCTCAAAAAAACTTTCCTCATCAACATTTTTGGATTTAATCACATAAGCAATGGTTCTGATTAATTTGCGAGAAGCGACTGCTTCTTTTAAAATCTGGGCAAAATTAACACGGCAACCATAAAGATTCTTGGCTGAATGATACATATTAGCCACATCAACAAAAACGCCGATTCGTTGATCTTTGTATTTTAACATCATAATTTAAGAGCTAATTAGAAATTATTCTTCCTTAACTATTTTCTCTTTTTCTGATTCTGATTCAACCTCAGCAAATAATTCTTCTTCAAGCACCCTTTCCTCTTCTCTCTTTTTTATGGTTTTAATTTTTAATTTCTTACAAAGCTCTAAATAACTTTTCTCATTCTCTTTTTCTAAATAATGAAGCAGTGCCCGTCTTTCGCCAACTTTCATAAGTAACCCTCGCCGAGAGGAAAAATCTTTTTTATGTCTTTTGAGATGCTCTGCTAATTGTTTAATTTCCTCGGTTAAAAGAGCAATTTGGATTTCGGTTGAACCAGTATCATTCTTGTGGGTTTGAAATTTCTGAATAATTTTGTCTTTAGTCTTTTTGTCTAACATACTTTCTCCCGGCGCTTACCCGAGTTTATTAAAATAGACCAGGGTACCGCTTTAAATTAATTAAATTTCTTTTAACAAAACCGAATCATCTTTAGCTTAGCATAAAAGAAATTTTTTGACAAGAACTCTAATTTTTGTTAAATTAAGGGCGTTATACAAAAATTATTTTTGATATTTTATATTTAATTTTTGATTTTATTTGATGCCCCTATAGCTCAACGGATAGAGCATCGGCCTTCTAAGCCGAGGACAGAGGTTCAATTCCTCTTAGGGGTACCAGTAAGAAGAAAAAAGTATGGCAAAATAAGGATGGTTTGAATTTTTTTAATCCATCTTTATTTTATTTTTCAACCTTGTTTTTTAGACATAATAATGTTAAAATGAAATAACTATGACTCAACAAAAAGAAGACCGTCTTATCTCTCCCCGAGGTAAAAATGAAGATAATGAATTGGAGCAAACTTTGCGACCAAGACAACTTTCCGATTTTGTTGGTCAGGAAAAAATAAAAAGAAATTTAGAGATATTTATGACGGCTGCTCAGAAAAGAAATGAACCGATTGAACATGTTTTACTTTATGGGCCCCCGGGGTTGGGTAAAACCACCTTGGCTTATATCATTGCCCATGAAATGGGAGTGAATATCAAGGTTACCTCGGGGCCGGCAATTGAAAAAGCCGGTGATTTAGCCGCTATTTTAACTAACTTAGGTGAAGGCGATGTTTTATTTGTTGATGAAATTCATCGTTTAAGTAAAATTATTGAAGAGGTCTTATACCCAGCTATGGAAGAATATGCCATTGACATTGTGATTGGCAAGGGTCCTTCAGCTAGAACTTTAAGATTAGATTTATCTAAATTTACCATTATTGGCGCTACTACTCGCATTGGTCTTCTTTCTTCGCCACTGCGAGACCGCTTCGGCAATATTTATCGCTTAGATTTCTATGATAACGGTGAAATTGAAAAAATTATTAAAAGAAGTGCTCGTATTCTGAAAATTGAGTTAGCTAAAGATGCAGCTGAAGCTATTGCCCAGCGCGCTAGAAAGACGCCTCGAGTAGCTAATAGAATTTTAAAAAGGGTTAGAGATTATGCTCAAGTCAAAGCCGATGGTATTATTACCCCAGAAGTGGCTCGCGAATCTTTAGCCCAACTGGAGGTTGACGAGCTGGGCTTAGATGAAACAGATAGAAAATTACTTGATATTATTATCAGTAAATTCAATGGTGGACCGGTTGGTGTTGGTACTTTGGCTACGGCTACAGTAGAAGAAATTGAAACCATTGAAGAAATTTATGAGCCCTTTCTCATGCAAATTGGTTTTTTACATCGCACCCCACGCGGACGAATGGCAACTCCCGCTGCCTATAAACACTTAGGCAAAAAAGTGCCGAGCAATTTGACTGACAAACTCTTTTAATTTATGTGCATAGCGAAGTGATGCCTATGTGCTTATGACATTTTCTCTTTCAATAGCGCTGATTTTATGACGATTAATAATTTTGAAATGATCTGGCGACTAATTCTCATTATTATTCTTGTCCCACTAGTTGCGACTGCTTGGTGGGCTTTTTTTGTGGGCGGGCCTTGGGCGCCAAGTCGGAAAAAAGATTTCCCGCGAATTTTAAAAATTTTAGCACCTAAAGAAAATGATTTGATTTATGAATTGGGCTGTGGTGATGGCAGATTTTGCGTAGCTTTGGCTAAAAATTGTGATATTAGGGTAGTTGGTTTTGAGGTCTCGCTTTTGCCTTATTTAATTGCTAAATTACGAGTTTGGTTAAGTTGTTTTGGTAACAAAGTCAAAATAAAGTATAAAAATTTTTATACCCAAGATTTGTCAACGGCTGATGTAATTTTTTGTTATTTGACTCCTTGGGGACTTCGGAAGTTAAAACCTAAATTAGAGCGTGAACTGCGACCGGGGGCAAAGGTTGTTTGTTATTCTTATGCTATTGATGGCTGGCAGCCGGCTTTAAAAGACAAACCCCAAAAAGAATCAGTGCCGATTTATCTATATATTAAAAATTTTTGACTTTTGACTTTTGAATTATATTATTATGTCGCTTAAAAGAAAAGTGGCTCAAAATACCATTATTCAAATTATTGGTAAATCCATTACCACGCTTCTTGGCATTTTCGCCCTTGTTTTAATGACCCGCTATTTAGGCCCCGAAGGTTTTGGTCAATATACTACTATCACTTCCTTTTTGATGTTTTTTGGTATTTTAGTTGATTTTGGTTTGACTTTGGTCACAGCCCGAATGTTGGCTGAACCCGGTATTGATACTAACAAAACTTTAAGCAATCTTTTTACAATTCGTTTTTTCTCGGCCTTAATTTTTCTTGGACTGGCGCCAATCACGGTCTTTTTTTTCCCCTACCCCTCAATTATTAAAATTGGAGTGGCTTTAGCTACTTTTTCTTTTTTCTTAAGCAGCTTGAGTCAAATTTTAATTGGTCTTTTTCAAAAAAATTTAGCAATGGCAAAGGTGGTTATGGCGGAGCTATTCAGTCGTTTAACTTTATTGATTTTAATTATCATTGCCATTTGGCAAAACTTGGGTCTCTTAGCTATTATTTTAGCCGTGGTGCTGGCTACAATTGTTAATTTCGCAGCTAATTTCTTTTTCTCCTTTAAATACGCCAAAATCTGTTTTGCTTTTGATTTCACACTTTGGCAAAAAATTTTCCGCAAAGCTTGGCCTTTAGCTTTTGGCATTACTTTTAATTTGATTTATTTCAAAGCCGACACTATTATTTTATCTCTTTATCGTAGTCAAATTGAGGTTGGTCTTTACGGCGCGCCTTACCGGGTCTTAGAAGTGGTCTTAACTATTCCAACAATGTTTATGGGTATAATTTTACCAATTTTAACCAACCTTTGGTTAAGTAAAAAAACTTTTGATTTTGAAAAGGTTATTAAAATGTCTTTTGATTTTTTAATGATTTTGGCGGTGCCTTTAGTAATAGGCACTCTCTTTTTAGCAAAGCCGCTAATGATTTTGGTGGCCGGAGTTGATTTTACTGCCTCGGGCGCAATTCTTAAAATTCTAATTTTAGCCAGTGGTCTTATTTTTGCCGGGACTTTTTTTGGCCACATTATTGTGGCCATTGAAAAACAAAAACAAATGCTTTGGGCTTATTTTTTAACGGCGCTGCTTGGTCTAATCGGCTATTTAATTTTTATTCCACGCTATTCTTATTTTGGCGCCGCCTGGGTAACGGTTTTTGCCGAAGGACTCATTGCTCTTTGTGGTTTTTGGTTGGTCTGGCGAACAACTAAAATCAAACTCTCTTTAAATGTTTTAAGTAGGGCTTTAGCAGCTAGTTTAGTGATGGCTGGATTTATTTTACTTTTTAGAAATTACGATTTTTTCTTTCTTTTGATCGGCAGCTTTATTATTTATTTTATTAGTTTGTATTTACTGCGAGGCTTTTCCAAAGAAATGGTGTTAGAAATAATTAAAATAAAATGAATTATTTAATTTTGGCAATTTATTTTTTTGGCTTCGGGGCAATTGCTTGGAAAAATCTTTCTTGGGCAATGGTAATTTTAATGGCGCTTTTGCCAAGTTACCTGATTCGCTTTAAGATTTGGGTTTTACCAAGTACACTGCTGGAAGGAATGCTGTTAATTATAATTATTGTTTGGTTGATTCAAGAAGGTTGGCCGCGAATTAGAAAACGCCTGAAAAAAGAAATCTCCTATCAACCTTATCCATTTACGCTCCAGATTATTTTATTAATGTTGGCGGCTACTTTGGCAAGCTGGCTTTCGCCCAATAGTTGGCCGGCGCTTGGTCTCTGGCGGGCTTATTTTTTAGAACCAATTTTATTTTTTTTGGTTTTTATTAATGTAATTAAAAGTAAAGAAAAACTAGAAAGAATTTTTTGGGCTTTGGGAATTTCAGCTTTAGCTGTTTCGCTAGTAGCTATTTGGCAAAAATTTTCGCCGGTTGGAATAAATTTTTTTGGCCATTATCTTTGGCCAATACCAAAGTTATTTTGGCAAGAAGCAATTTCAAGACGAGTAACGAGTTTTTTTGAATATCCTAATGCCGTGGGTTTATTCTTAGGCCCGATTGTTATTTTATTTTTTGGTTGGCTGGTCGCTACCCTTAAAAAATTAAAACTTAATTTATTTCAAGTAGCTGTAATTTTGTTTTCTGGCCTGGCTATTTTTTGGGCTCAATCTGAAGCCGTTTTGTTGAGTTTATGTCTGGCAATAATTCTTTTTGGTTTGTTTTTTAATAAAAGGGGCCGAATCTTAACAAGTTTAATTTTAGTTTTAATTTTAATCGCGATTGTTTTAACGCCGGCTAAAAATTATTTGGTGGGAAAATTAACTTTACAAGATTTTTCCGGTCAAGTTCGGTTGCAAATCTGGCAAGAGACCTTAGCAATGTTAAAAGACAACCCTCTTTTTGGCGCTGGATTAGCCGGCTATCAAACAAAAATTTTGCCCTATCACGAGTCTGGCAGAATTATTAACGGCAAGTTTCAGCCAATAGAAATTTATCTTTATCCCCACAACATCTTTTTAAACTTTTGGTCAGAATTGGGGTTTTTAGGACTCCTGGCTTTTTTCTGGCTGTTTTATGAGTATTTTAAAAAATCAATTAAACTTTGGAGAGAAAGTAAAAATTATTATTGCCGAACTTTGGCTTTGACTTTAACTTTGGTCTTACTAACAATTATTATCCACGGCTTAGTTGATGTTCCTTATTTTAAAAATGATTTAGCGGTTATGTTTTGGTTTTTTGTGAGTACACTTATTATTCTAGAAGGACTTAAGCAAGATGAAAATAAATCGGCTTAAGAATTAAAACTAATAGCTAATAAAAGTATGCCAAAAAATAAATTTTTTTCTTTAGATGGTCTTCTTCTTTTTATTTTGGTTTTACTTTATCTTAAGGAAATTCGATTTGATAATTTTTTAAGTTGTTTTTTGTTTTATGTGATTACGCTTCTTTTGCTTCTTCTTTATTTTTTAGTGGATTTTAAATATTCTCAGACAAAGAATCAAGCTAAAAATTATAAAATTTTGATTCTTATTTTTTTAGTTGTTTTTCTGGTTGGCGCAACTACTCTTTCTCATATTTATGGAAGATATAATAATTTACCCGTTTATAAAGCTTTCTCTAGTGTACATGATAGTGTAATTCAAACAGAAGAAGCTTTAAATTTTTTATCTCAAGGTAAAAATCCTTACCGAGAAAATTACCATGGAACTTCTTTAGATGAGTGGTTAAAAGGAGAAATTGAGACTGCCGAAGGATCAATCACTAATCCAGCTTTTGAGCATTATGTCTATCTGCCTTTTTACCTTGAGCTTTCTTGGCCCTTTTACCAATTAGGGAAAAGTTTATTTAATTATTACGATGCCAGAATCCTAAATTTCCTATCTTATTTTTTAATTTTTTTCTTTCTTTGGCAAATCCCCAAGGATTTAGATAAAAAATTTTTACTCTTTGTTTTATTTGCTTTCAACCCCTTATTTGTTGGCTCAATTTTTTACGGCTACAATGACATTGTGATGTTTTTATTTCTGGTAATTTCACTTTATTTCTTAAAAAAAGAGAAAGTTCTTTTTTCTTCCTTTTTTTTTAGCCCTAACAATGGGTGTTAAACAGCCGGTTTGGTTCTTTATTTTATTTTATTTTGCCTATCTTTACTTTAAAAAGGATGGAGTGTGGTTCACAAAAATTAAGTTTGTTTTAAGAAATACTTGGCCTCTATTTTTAACACTTGGTTTTATTTTTTTGCCATTTCTGATTTGGGATTTTTCTTCTTTTGTAGATGATACGATAAAATATTTAGCAGGTACTGCTTTCCAAAGTTACCCCATAGCCGGAATCGCTTTTTCATCTTTAGTTTTTAAAATTGGCTTAATAAAATCAACAAGTGCTTACTTTCCTTTTTGGATCCCTCAACTTCTTTTAGGATTGCCTTTTCTTTATTTTTTAATAAAATGGCAAAGGAAAACCAACGCTCTTTCAGTCAGTATTTTTGCTGCCACTTTTTTGCTTTTGGTCTTTTGGTATTTTTCCCGCTATTTTTATCCTTACTATTTAGGAACAATTTCTACCTTTTTAATTCTTGCCTATTTTTTGGAAGAATAAAATCCTAATTATATTGCTATAAAACTTAGTTTTAAAACAATAATAAGGTATGCATAAAAGATATTATCCTCTATTTTTTGTTTCTTTACTTGTTGTGAGTATTTACTTATTTAGCGGTGAAGCGCTGCCTAATCTTTTTTTTCAGAATGAAATGTTTTTTACCAAAGACATTAGATTAATAAAGGATAACCCGGAACTTTACGTCTATTTTATTAGAAGTTCATGGCTAAACGAACATAAAATCCCTTATACGCCAGCAAATCCTCAAGAATATCCCCAAATCGCGCTTTTTTTCTTGACTCTCCCAAGATTTTTGACTGATAATTTTATGATTTATAGAAAAATATTATCAGGAATGTTGGGTATTTGTTTTGTATTAATTATCATTGTGAATTTTAAATTGATAGCAAAAATTCATCAAAGTTCTGTCTATAATTGGTTGCTATTTTTACCTTCTGCTCTTTATTTTACTTTTAATCGTTTTGATATCTTGCCGGCTTTATTAGTTCAACTAAGTTTACTATTTTTTTTCAATAAAAAATATAAAACTGCTGCCTTATTGGTCGGTTTAGCCGGATTAACAAAATGGTATGCTTTTCTTATCATCCCAATTTATCTTTTTTATCTTAAAAATAAAAATGATTCAAAAGCAGTAAAACATTTAATTATCAGCTTTCTTTTGACAGTCTTCGTTCCTCTTATTATTACCTTTTGGACCGGCGGAATATTTGCCCTTTTGGAGCCCTATTTGTTTCACCTGAGTAGAGGAGTGGATACCAGGGGTGTCGGCAGTTTCTTGTTTTTATTATTCTTTTTGTTTCCGAATTTATCTGAGACGATTATCAAAAATATTTTTATTTTACTAGAATTCGGAGGTCTTATACTTTTAATACTAAGTAGAAGACAAATAAAAAGTTATCTTGATATTATTAACTGGTCACTTTTTCTAATTATGATTTTTATTTTTTTCTCTCCCATCGCTTCTCCCCAATGGATTCTGTGGTTTTTGCCTTTGTTAATTTTAGTTGTTAGTTCTAAAAAAATGATTTTTTTAATAATTGGTTATGATTTGTTGAATTATTTATTTTTTCCAATTATTTTTGATACCCACACTCTTTTGTCTCAAATTTTAACACTTCCTAAATCAATAATTCTTATCTGGCTGATAATAGAAATTGGCAAAAAGTTAAAATTTGAAAAATTCCCCTTTTTATTACTTGATAAAGAAACTTCTCATTGTGTTAAAAGGACTCCTTAGATTCTATATGAAAATAAATTATCTTAAAATTTTCCAAAATGAAATATTTCTCTCTGCCTTGCTAATGGAAATATTTTTTCTTTTATTAGCTTTTATTGATTATCCGCTGCGAGAAATTTTCCAGGACAAATCTCTTTCGCCTCGAAATGAAATGATTTTACTTTATCTTTTACTGATATTTATTGGACTCTTGATTGCTTATTTTTTAATTTACGATTGGGCTAAAAAAAATAATCAATTACTAAAAGACAATTTTAAGATTATTATCTTATTTTTTATCATTTTTCAATTAACTCTTTTATTTATCCCACCGATTGGTTCGGCTGATGTTTATACTTATATTTTGAGAACTAAAATTTTAACCCATTATCAGCAAAATCCATTTGTAGTGCCGGCTGCCAATTTTCCTTCTGATCCTTTAATAAATTTTACTGATAAAAGTGCTAATGGCATCCCATTAATGTATGGACCATTGTGGCTGACCATCTCTCTTATAGCGGTAGTTTTGGGTAAGAGTTCAGTAACACTCACTGTTTTACTGTTCAAATTAACCGCGATTATTTTTAGTTGTCTTACTTGTTATTTGGTTTTTAAAATTCTTGGTCACCTTAAAAAAGATTATCAATATTTAGGCACCGTGATGTATGCCTTTAACCCCTTGCTTTTATTTGAAATTGCTAACAATGGACACAATGACATTATAATGATGTTTTTTGTGATTTTAGGTCTTTATTATTTTCTTAAAAGTAAATATTATCTTGGTCTAATCGTTTTGATTTGTGCTGTTTTAATTAAATATATTGCCTTGATTTTACTGCCAATTTTAGGTTTATTTGTTTTGAATAATCTTAGAGGTAAGTATAAAAAGGTGAAATTTGGTTTAAGTTTACTATTTTTTTGTTTTATTGTCTTTTGGTTAAATTGGCTTCTTGGTGGAAAAACTTCATTCATTCTTCAGGGTATTAAAACTATTACTGACTTTTTTTATCCCCATCTTTTACCTCCCTTGTCGTTTTTAATTTATTTATTTTCAACCAATCTGCCACTGGAAGTCCAAAAGTTAGTGGTTAAAGGTCTGGGTGGGATTTTATTCTTTATTGTCTATCTTTATCTTTTAATTGATATTTTATGGCACAAAAGGGGAAGTTCAATTAATTTAATAATTTTTTCTTCTCTGGCTATTTTTTTCTATTTAATTTTTACTGTCAACCAACTGATGAGCTGGTATTTGATTTGGTTTTTGCCTTTGGCTATTTTAATAAAACCACATCTTAAATTGAGCAACTTTTTAACTGGTTTTGTTCCAATTTGTTTTTATATTTTTCTTTATCCTTTGGGTTATTTCTTATTATTAATGGGCGTATTTTTTTGTTTTTTCTTTAAAAAAGTATTATATTCAAATGTTAATAAATAAGATGAGGTTGATTCCACAAAAAATAGAGATACCAATGCAAAAAAATTTTATCGTTGCTTTTTTCTTGCTTTTGATTCTTTGTTGGGGGGCACATGAATTAACTCATCACTTTGTTGGTAGGCTCGTCTGCGGCAGTTTTGGTTATATGACCTTTAATCGCTTGTGGACTAAAGATTGTTTTCCAGTGGAACTGATAGCTATTGCTGCTGGACCTCTTCTAAGTTATAGTTTAATGTGGCTAGGATTGTTTATTCTGCTTAACTCAAATAAATATGTTTTGTTTGGTTATGCCTTAATCTTTGCTAATGGACCAGGAGCTAGATTAATCACTAGTTTTATTGGTGGTGATGAAAGCTATTTTGGTACCTTTGGGACACTCGTTGCTTTTTTCTTAACTTTACCACCACTTATTATTGCCTACAAATCAATAAAAAATAGACGCAGATTATTCATTTTTATTTATTTTTTTCTGGTTTTACCATCTTTAGTTGTAATACCAATAGTTTTATTAGACAATTTTATTTTTATACCGATAATAGAAAGAGGGAGAGAAACTTATAATTTTTCAACGCCGGTGATGTTTGGAATTCCCTTGCTAGTCCTAGTGTTTTACCTTGCTATTTTTGCTATTTTCTCGATTAAATATTTTTATTACCTTTTACCCCGCCAACAAAATATTAAAAAGTCCAATTAATAATTTATGAATCTTAATATCACTCTACCCTGCTATAATGAAGAAAAAATTTTAAAAAAAAATGTTTTGTTTTTATTTGACTTCCTAAAAAGAAATATTACCACTGATCAATGGCAAATTATTATTGCTGATAATAGATCTTCTGATAAAACAGCTGAAATCGCCAAGAAACTGGCCAAAATTTATCCTCAAATTCAATATTTAGCTGTTTTACAAAAAGGCAAAGGAGTGGCTATCAGAGCTGGCTGGCAAAGATTTCCGGCTGACCTTTATATTTTTATGGACGCTGATTTGGCAACTGATCTTTCGGCTTTACCAAATTTAATTAAAGCAATTCAAGAAAAAAATTATGATTTAGTTATCGGTTCTCGTTTTCACTCTTACTCCCAAGTTAAAAGGGGAATACTTAGAAAATTTATTTCTTATTGTTATAATATAGTTAGAAAAGCTTTGCTTCGTTCTACTGTTTCCGATGCTCCCTGTGGTTTTAAGGCCGTTAATCAAAAAATTATTAAAGAAATTTTACCGCAAGTTCAAAATAACCAATGGTTTTTTGATTCAGAATTGGTGATTTTAGCTGAAAAGCAGGGCTATAAAATTAAAGAAATTCCCATTAAGTGGGAAGATATTAGAGAAGAGCAAGATAAAAGCCGGGTTAAAGTTATTTCCCTAGGCCTTGATTATTTTAAGAATTTAGTTAAATTAAGAAAAAGATTAAAAAAATGAAAAAAAAAGAAATGAGCGAAAATTCAATTCAAAAAATATCAATTGTTATTCCAGCGTTTAATGAAGGGGGATCACTTGAAGAGCTGAATTCCAAGATTTTACAAGTGCTTTCAATTTTACCCTTTGATTACGAAATAATTTATATTGATGACGGTTCAACCGATAATTCTTTTGCAATTTTAGAAAAATTATATCAAGAAAACCAAAAGATAAAAGTAATCCGGTTCAGAAAAAACTTCGGCAAATCAGCGGCACTTTCGGCTGGCTTTCAAGAGGCAAGCGGCGATTTGATTATCACTCTGGATGCTGATTTACAAGATGAGCCAAATGAAATTCCGAATTTGCTAGCTAAAATCGATGAGGGCTATGATTTGGTTTCAGGTTGGAAGAAGGAAAGAAAAGATTCTTTGGTTAAAAGAATTTCTTCTTGGATTTTTAATCAGACCGCCTCAAAGCTTTTGGGATTAAAACTTCATGATTTTAATTGTGGTTTAAAAATTTATCGCCGAGAGGTTGTTAAAAATATTGAGGTCTACGGCGAACTTCATCGCTTTTTGCCAGCTTTAGCTTATCAACAAGGATTTAAGGTTGGGGAATTAAAAATTAAACACAATCCGCGTAAATTTGGCAAGTCAAAATACGGCCTGTTAGGACTGCGCCGTCTGAATAATTATTTGCTGGATATTATTAATGTTTTTTTATTGACTAAATATGCCAAAAAACCACTTCATTTTTTTGGCGGCATAGGATTATTCTTATTTTTTATTGGTTTTAGTATCAATGTTTATTTGACGGGCCTTAAAATTTTGACTGGCAGTTTGCAAAATCGCTATCCTTTTTTAATGTTGGGCATTCTTTTGGTTATCGTGGGCATTCAATTGATCTCCTTGGGATTATTAGGAGAAATAATAATTCAATCAGGGTTCAAAAGAGAGAAAAAACATTATATTACTCAAAAATTAAAACGATGAATTATCTTAATAAAATTTATCCATTACCTATTTTTATTTTATTTATTGTTTTATTGCTTTTTTTAACAAATAATGGAATTCACAGTGTTAACGATGCCTCAAGGTTTTTAACAATGGAATCGTTGGTTGAAAGAGGAACTTTTGCTCTTAATGAAAAACATCTACACACCACTGATAAGATAAAAAGAGGGGAAAATTTTTATTCCTCAAAGCCCCCTGTTCTCTCAGTAATGGGTGCTGGTATTTATTATATTTTATATCACTTTTTTAATTTAAATTTTCCAAATAAGACCAATTATTTTTTTTCACCCAGTTTAGCAGTCTATTTAATAAATTTAATATTAGTAGACGGGGCTTTTGTTTTATTACTTTTTTATTTTTATAAAACTTTAAATTTATTTAATCTTGAAAGAAAATACAAAACTTTACTAATATTTGGCTTAGGGCTAGGAACCTTATATTTGCCCTATTCAACAACCCTGAATAATCATACCATTGCTGGCAGTTTTCTCTTTATTAGTTTTTATTATTTATTAAAAATAAAATCAGATAAATCTAATCACCAGAATATAAAAAAGTATCTTCTTCTATCAGGATTTTTTGTTTCTCTATCAGCGGTGATTGATTTGCCAACGGGTTTATCCTTTGTGTTTTTATTCTTTGTCTGTTTTTATTATCAAGCGAGCAAGAGAAATGAAAATAGTAAATTTTCATTTCCGAGCGAGAGCCGATATCAAAGGGTTAATACCCTTTTTTTTAAATTTTCAAAAAAATACCTAATTTACTATGTTTTACCCATCCTGCCAATTATATTAATTCATTTATTTTTCAATCTACAAATTACCGGTGATTTCCTCCCAGCCCAATTCCATAGGGAATATGGTGTTTACGAAGGATCTTATTGGAATCAACCCCAAGGAATAGACGCTGTTCGACATTCAACTTGGCTTTACTCTTTTAATATCTTACTTGGCTCACATGGTTTGTTTTTTTATTCACCTATACTTTTATTTTCTCTCTATGCAACTTATAAGATAATTAGAGAAAAAAACCATAAATTTCAAAATGAGACCTTTTTAATTTGGCTTGGTTTTTTAATAATTCTTTTGTTTTATGTAATAAAATTCAGAGGTTATGGGGGAACCGCGTATGGGTTTCGTTGGTTTATAGCTATTACCCCGCTTATTTATTTTCTTTCTATTTTACATTTTTTTCAAAAACCATCTGATAAATTTATCAATATCTTTACTCTTGTTTTGATATTATCTATAGGTCTTTCAATAGTTGGTTTATATAATACTTGGTCTGTTCCTTGCTTAACAATTAAAACTCCTCAAGGAGATATAATTAATGTCTGTTTTCCTTTTCTTAGTAATTTATATCAATATTTCATTTGAATTAAGTTGGATGCCGGATATAAAAATTTTTAAAGAAATGAAAAATAATAAAAAATGTTTTCATTTTAGCAATTTCATTTCCTCGTTGGTCAACCAATTATATTGCAACAATGTTTCTTTTTGAGTTATCAAAAAAACATAGCTATAAATATAATATATTCTTTCTGGTGCCACACACCAAGGGAGCAAAACTTAAAGAAGTTTGGCAAAATATAACTATTTATCGTTTTAGATATTTCTGGCCCCAATTATTAAAGAGGTTAAGCCATCGAAACAGCGGCATGTATTTTGCTTTAAAAAGTAATAAATTTTTGTATTTACTTTTACCTTTTTTAATCTTTTTCCAACTTGTAAATATGATTAGATTTATTAAAAAAGAAAAAATCGATATTATCCATGCTCATTGGTTGATTCCTTTTGGTTTTAGTGCCGCGTTGGTGGCAAAAATTTTTCGTAAACCCTTAATAGTAAGTGATCATGGTTCGGATTTAAATTTATCAAATATTTTTTAGATAAAATTTATCCTTTCTAAATTTTGAGTTTTATAAGGTATGGAAATTTCTAGTAATTTAGCAAAATATCAAAGCAGGAATTTGTTTAAAAAATTTTTTATTAAATTATTTATTAAAAGAATAATAAAAATTATTGAAAAAATTCAAGTAGATAATATTTTAGACGTTGGTTGCGGGGAAGGGATAATAATATACGAAATTTTTCAAAAAATACCCAAAGTTAGAATTGATGGACTTGACATTTCCAGCCAAAGCATTCAATTAGCAAAAAAATTGTTACCTGATAATATTTTTTTTGTAGGAGACATTATTAAAATGCCGTTTTCTGATAATACTTATGATTTAACAATAGCTTTAGAGGTTTTAGAACATTTAACAGAACCAGAATTAGCCTTGCAAGAGTTGAAAAGGGTAACGCGTAAATATTGTTTAATTAGCGTTCCTTGGGAGTATTATTTTAGTTTAGGCAACTTTTTTTTTGGTAGAAATATTAAAAATATGGGGAGAGATCCTGAGCACTTACAATTCTGGAATAAGAAGCAAATTGTAAATTTAGTCAGTCAATATTTTAAAATAATAACAGTTAAAACTTTTTTTCCGTGGACGATTATTTTAGCTCAAAAATGATAATCCATCTGTTTAAAAAAAATTATTTTTTAATTATTTGGGGGGCTGTATTAGAGATCGCTTTTTTATTAATAGTTTTTTTAGAAAAGGTATCCCCTCTTTTATTAAAAAAGAAGATATTGATTTACTCTTTTTTTATTTTGTCTTCACTTTTGTTTTTGGCATTTTCAGCAATTAAATATAAAAAATTAAATTTAAGTTTTAAAATAATTATATTTTTTGCTTTGGTTTTTAGTTTTACTTTACTTTGGGGTTCGCCTTTGGGCCCGCCTGATATATATAATTATATCTATCGAGCTGAGGTCTTCACTTTATATAACGAAAATCCTTTTTTAGTGGCTCCCAATCAATTTTTTTCTGATTCAAGGGCTTTTGCCAGCGGAACTATTTATGGGCCACTTTGGCTAATTTTTTCTATCAGTTTAACTTGGCTTGCTAATAATC
>JAGUWE010000127.1 GCA_020062525.1 Patescibacteria group bacterium
AAGGTTTAAGATATGGCTTTGAGATTTGCCTGCCCGCCAATTGCCAACGAGTCCTTTGGCAACTTTGACAGCTATTTTAGTGAGAAGCTTAATAAAATTTAAAAATTTTTCTCAATTGGCTTTGGCAGGCGGGACTTTTGACATTTGAGATAATTTAATTTATTTGCCAAAATGAATTAAGTAGGTTAAAATAGAATCAGATTTAGTAAAATATTACTTAGATCTAATAAATATGGCAAAAATTATAACGGATAAACAAATAATTAACGAACTGCTGGCTCGCGGTGTGGTTGATATTATTCTCAAAGATTCTTTGGGAAAAAAATTGGCTTCGGGCAAAAAGCTGCGCCTTAAACACGGCGTTGATCCAACCGGCCCAAAAATTCATTTGGGACGAGCTTCGACTTTAAGGCGATTGGCCAAATTTCAGCAGTTGGGCCACCAAGTTATTCTGATTGTCGGCGATTTTACAGCTCAAATTGGTGACGCTTCGGATAAAAACGAGGAGCGGCCGATGCTGACTCGCGAGCAAGTTAAGAAAAATTTAAAAAATTATCTTGGACAAATCGGCAAAATTTTAGATATTAAGAAAGCCGAGGTTCATTACAATAGTAAATGGCTGGCTAAACTGAATTATTATGATCTCTGCCGGCAAGCTAATGTCTTTTCCGTAGCCCAGATGTTAGACAGAGAAAATTTTTCCCAACGCTTCAAAAAAGGCATTCGCATTTCTCTTCGGGAATTTTTATATCCTTTAATGCAAGGTTATGACAGCGTGATAATTAAGTCAGATGTTGAACTTGGCGGCTCGGATCAATTATTTAATATGTTGGCTGGTCGAGAATTGCAGCGACTTTATGGGCAAATGCCACAAGACATTATTACTTATAAACTTTTAGATGGCCCTGATGGCGAGAAAATGAGCACCACCCGCGGCAACCTAATTTTAATTACCGATGAGTCGCAAGATATGTTTGGTAAAATTATGGCGATGAAAGATGAAATGATGTTGCCTTATTTTGAAATAGCAACAGATGTGCCAACGGCCGAGATAAAACGAATTGAAAAACAATTAAAAGAAGGTTTGGCCAATCCGAGAGATATTAAAATGAGATTGGCTTCTGAAATAGTTTCAATTTATCACGGCAAAACTGCGGCTCAACTTGCCAAAAAAAATTTTGAAAAAATTTTTCAAAAGAAAGAAACGCCGGAGAAACTTACAAATTACAACTTACAAATTACAACTTACAAATTAATTGATTTATTAGTAGAAACAAAATTAGTCGCTAGTAAAAGTGAAGCGCGGCGAGTGATTGAACAAGGTGGAATTAAAATTGATGGCAAGGTTATTAAAGACATAAATTACCAAATTGTTTTAGATAAGACTGGTAAAATCATTCAAAAAGGCAAAAGACAATTTGTTAAAGTAATTAAAAAATAAGTGTCATTCTGAACTTGATTCAGAATCTCTTTTATTTAAATTATTTATTTTAATTTTATAGATCTCGGATCCCCAGTCATACGACGGGGCAAGCATGTCCGGGATGACAAAATAATGAATCTCTTAGAAGTTAAAAATCTTAACGTCTATACCCAAGATAAAATTCAACTTCTTAAAGAAGTTAATTTGATTGTCAAACCAAATTCTATTCATGCGATTTTGGGTCCGAATGGCTCAGGCAAAACCACTTTGGCCAATACCCTAATGGGCCTAGTCACAAACAAAATTGTCAAAGGCAAAATTATTTTTGCTGGCCAAAATATCACCAATTTACCAACTTTCAAAAGAGCCAAAATGGGCCTGACTCTGGCCTGGCAGGAGCCGGCGCGTTTTGAAGGAATTAAAGTTTGCGATTATTTAGGACTCGGCATGAAAAATTATGATAAAGAAGAAATCAATCGAGCTCTTAATTTAGTCGGGCTTGAGCCAAAAATCTATTGCGAGCGGCTGGTAGATGAAAAACTAAGCGGCGGCGAAAGAAAAAGAATTGAGCTGGCCGCCGTGCTTCTTATGAAACCGCGGCTTATGATTTTAGATGAGCCGGACGCCGGGCTAGATATTATTGTTTACAATGAATTTTATGAATTGTTGGCCACGGTTAAAAAAGAAACTGGCGCCGGCATTATGTTAATTACTCACCGCGAAGAAGCCGGCCTGATTGCCGATTCGGCCACTCTTCTCTGGCGAGGCAAAATGATTATAAGCAGTAATTTTCGTCAAACAATGCGCCGCTATTGCGAAATGTCCGGTCGTAAAAAAACCTGTAAATTAAAAACTTGTCTTAAATAATTTATGGATAAGCTCCCTTTACCAATTCTTAAATCCGCTTCTGTTTGCGGTTTTAATATCCAGGAAATGGCTGACAAAGCCACGCCTCATCTTTTTTTGCATTACAATAAAATTTTATCAACCAAGGAAATTCCGGGCGTGGAATTAATTGGCAAAGAACTTGCTAATGGTTTTAAAGGAACGGTACGAATCAAAAAGAACGCCAAAATTAAAAAGCCGATTTATTTTTGCTTTGGCGTAACAGCCGAAAAGGGCAAACAAGTAATTTTGCCTGATTTTATTATTGAAGACAATGCTGAAGCAACTATTTTGGCCCATTGCAGTTTTCCCAATGCCCGCGATGTCACCCACCAAATGACAGCTAACCTTAAAATCGGCCGAGGGGCTAAATATATTTACGAAGAACGCCATTATCACGGCCTTCATTCTGGTGCCTTGGTTTTTCCTAATTTCAAAGCTAAGGTAGAATCTGGTGGCACACTTAACACCACTTTTATTCTCTCAGAAGGCACAGTTGGCAAACTGGAAATTCATCTGGAAGTTATTGCCCTAGCTAACACTTCTACTAAAATTGAAACTAAAGTTTTGGGTAAAAACAAAAAAGATGAGGTAGAGATTTTTGACAAAATTTATCTTAAAGGCGCTAATGCCAAAAGTCTAATTAAAATGCGAGCGGCCGCCGTTGGCGGCGGCCAGGTCTTAATGCAAGGCGAAACCTATGCTTCGGCTGCCGGCGCATTTGGCCATGTTGATTGCCGGGAAATTGTCAGTGGCAAAAATTCCCGCGCCAAAGCCATTCCTATTGTGGAAGTTACTAATGA
>JAGUWE010000069.1 GCA_020062525.1 Patescibacteria group bacterium
CCGGCCGGCGCCGATATTCATATGGCCGGCTTCGGAATTGCCGACCTGTTTTTTTGGCAAACCCACGTATTCGCCTGAAGCACAAAGCTTGGTCCAAGGATATTTTTTATAAAAATTATCCAAATTCGGCGTTTTTGCCAAAGTTATAGCATTACCTTTGCTTGGTGGCGCCAATCCCCAACCATCCAAAATGGCTAGAACAAAGGGACGCCTGATTTTACTAAAAAGCATAAAATTTACAAATTTTCAATTCTCAATTTTCAATGAATTTTCAAGTGTTTTAATTTTCAATTGAAAATTGGGAAATTGGGATTTGATTGAAAATTGAAAATTAGTAAATTGAAAATTTTTATTATTTTAGTTCTTCTTCTATCTCCATTAGCCGGTTATATTTGGCCACTCTTTCTCCGCGCGATGGGGCGCCGGCTTTGATGTGATCAGCACCGACAGCCACAGCCAAATCAGCAATGAAATCATCAGTGGTTTCGCCGCTGCGATGAGAAACGATTACCTGATAATTATTCTTCTTAGCTAAATTAACGCATTCAACCGTCTCAGTCAAAGTGCCGATCTGATTAGGTTTAATAATAATGCCATTGGCCACGCCTTTCCCAATCCACTTTTTAAGCCGAGCGGCATTGGTCACAAATAAATCATCGCCGACCAGCATTATTTCTTCGCCTAAAAGTTCAGTTAATTCCTGCCAGCCCTCCCAGTCGTCTTGTGAGAGACCATCTTCTAAATAAATTATCGGATAAGTTCTAAACCATTCGTAATAAAGACCAACTAAAGTAATGTTGGAAAAAGCGGCCTGATCCAAGCGAAAAATATAACGCTTTTTATCCTCGTTGTAGAGAATTGAGGAACCGACATCAATTCCTAAAGACATATCAACTCCCGGCGTCAAGCCGGCACGAATAATGGCAGCCAAAATCATTTCCAAGGCCTGAACTGAAGAAAAAATATCCGGCGCATAGCCGCCTTCGCTGCCGGTATCAGTATCAAAACCTCTTTCTTTAAGAACTTTGCCCAGACAATGAAAAACTTCAGCACCATGGCGAATTTTTTCCTTAAACGGTAAAAGTTTAGCTTTGCCAAGATGGTGCTTTTCTGGTTCTGGAATAATCATAAATTCCTGAAAATCCAAATTAGTATCAGCGTGTTTGCCGCCATTAAAAATATTAAACATCGGCGTCGGTAAAAAAAATTTATTGTCTTTAATGCCAAAACACTTTCTAAGATACCGATAAAGGGGCAATTTGCTTTGACTGGCCGCGGCCCGGGCGCAAGCCAGGGAAACTCCCAAAATAGCATTAGCGCCTAATTTTCTTTTGTTAGGTGTGCCGTCAACCCTTTTCATTGTTTCGTCAAGCCGAATTTGATCTCTGACATCCTTGCCACGCAAAGTTTGGTTAAGAATAGTGTTGACATTATTAACTGCTTTTAAAACCCCTTTGCCGTTGAAACGGCGAGGATCTCTGTCACGCAATTCCCAGGCCTCGTATTTACCGGTTGAAGTACCAGAAGGCACTGAGGCTTTGGCCGAGTTGCCGTCGGCCAATTCTAAGCGGACTTCTAAGGTTGGTTCAGCGCGCGAATCCAAAATTTCGCGAGCAATGAATTCTTTGATTTTGAATGAGGGCATAGGTTTCAAATTAAAAGTTAAAAGTGAAAAGTGAAAAATTTAAATTTTATTTGATATCTTGTCATTCCTGCGAAAGCAGGAATCCAGATTCCGCATCAAGTGCGGAATGACAAATGAAAAATTTGATAATTAGTAATTGATTAAAAAATTAATAATTGAAAATTTAAAAATTATTTCAATAGGGGTTTTATTCCCGGTAAAATTTTTCCTTCTAAAAATTCCAGCATCGCCCCGCCGCCAGTAGAAATCCAGTCAACATACTGAGCCATCTTGGTCTGATTTAAACATTCAATTGTTTCTCCACCGCCAATAATACCATAAGCCCGCCCAGAAGATCTGCTAGCAATCACCCGAGCAATTATGACTGAACCATTTTTAAACCGTGGCAATTCAAACATTCCCAACGGCCCGTTCCATAAAATGGTTTTAGCTTCTTTAATCAAATAAGCAAAACTTCTAATAGTTTCGGGTCCGATGTCTAAAATAATCTCATCATCTTTGACTTCATTGAGATGTCTAACCAATGGTTCGACTGACGGTTCAATTCTTTTGGCAACTAAAACATCTATCGGTAAGACCAATTTTTCTTTTTTTGAACCGGTTAATAAATCTCGCGCAACTTTAATATAATCCGGTTCAATCAATGATTTACCAATATTATAGCCCTGGGCTTTAAAAAAATTATTAACTAACGCTCCGCCCAAAAGCAAATAGTCAATTTTATTAAGTAAATTTTTAATTGCTTTGATTTTGGTGGAAATTTTAGCTCCGCCAATAATTACTAAAAATGGCCTCTGTGGTTTTTTAAGAATTTTTGCCAAAACTGCGACTTCTTTTTCTAAAAGAAAACCGGCATAACTGGGCAAAAATTTGGTAATCGCTGAAATCGAGGCATGCTCCCGGTGAGAAACAGCAAAAGCATCATTGACATAAATTTGGGCTAAACTCGCTAATTTTTTGGCAAATTCTTTATCATTGGTTTCTTCACCCGGATAAAATCTTAAATTCTCTAATAAAATTACTTCCCCCTCTTTCGTTTTTTTGATTCTCTCTTCTATCTTCTTTCCAAGACAATCATTAAGGAATATAACTTTCATACCCAACAACTCTTCTAACTTGACAGCAATAAGCTTTAAACTAAATTCTTGATTCTTAATTCTTAATTCTTTATTCTTTGATGGGTCGCCTAAATGACTAATTAAAATAATTTTAGCCTCTTTTTCTGTCAAATATCTTAAAGTCGGCAAAACTGCTCTGATTTTTGTTTCATCTTTAATTATTATTTGTTTCTTGCCTGCCCCGTAGCGTCCCGACACAATCGGGACTGCTTCGGGGTTACTTATTTCTTGTTTTAAAGGTACATTAAAATCAACCCGAACAAGAACGCGTTTATTTTTAAGGTTTTTTATCTCTTCAATTGTCTTTAATTTCATAATCATATTATAACATAATTTAGAAAAATAAAAAATGGCAGAGATTCATTAAAAATCCTTGCAGCTTTGACAATTTTGGTTATAAATATTATATTGTTTGTAGATAACTTAAAGTGCTCTTTAAAAATTTGATAAAAAAAACCATTAAAAAGGAGGGTAAAATGTGTGGAATTTTTGGAATAGTTAGTAACAATAATGACATTGTCTGGAAAATTGCTCTTGGTCTTTACGATCTTCAGCATAGGGGCGAACAGGGAGCAGGAATAGTAACTTTTGATGGCAAAAATATTCAAGAACGTAAAAAGAAAGGTTTGGTTACCGAAGTTTTTTGCTTCAATGACGAAGAGAAACAAAAAGAAATTTTTCAAAATCTTTCCGGCTTAGCTGGCATAGGTCATACTCTCTACTCAACGATTGGCAAGGGCAAAGAAAAAAAACAGCCCCAAACCTTTCAGCCGCTAATCGGTAATTTTGATGGCCAACCTTTTGCTTTGGCTCATAATGGCAATCTGATTGAACTTGAAGAGTTAAAAAAAGAAGCTAAAGAGAAAGGCTATAATTTTCAATCAGAAACCTCTGATACTGAAGTAATTGTTGCTCTTCTTTCAACCACCTCGGAAAAAACTTTTTTAGGTGCTCTGCAAAAAACCTTGCCGAGACTAAAGGGTGCTTTTGCCTTAACCATGCTTTATCAAGATAAAGTGATTGGCGTCAGGGATAAATACGGAATTAGACCTCTTTGCCTTGGTCGAGATAAGTCAAGTTTTATGTTGGCTTCGGAAAGTTGCGCTTTTTATTCACAAGGAGCAAATTATATTAGAGATATTCAGCCAGGAGAAATATTAGTTTTAGGTCAAAATGGTATAGAGGACTCTTTAATTTGGCCAGCGGAAAAACCCGATCTACGATTTTGTATTTTTGAGTATATTTACTTTGCTCGGCCTGACAGCAAACTGAATGGCCAAAGTGTCTATTTCTATCGGGAAAGAGCCGGAGCTCTTTTAGCCAAAGAGCATGCTGTCCGAGCTGATATCGTTATTCCCGTGCCAGAATCGGGCAGAATTTATGATACTGCTTTTGCCGAAGTTTCAGGTATTCCTCTCAAGGAAGGACTTTTCAGAAATCGCTACTTTTCAGGCAAGACTTTTTTAACTCCCCGTCAAACAGATCGCTCTGATCTTCAAAGAAGAAAGATGCACCCCTTAAGAAAAGTTGTTCACAACAAGAGCGTGGTTGTTATTGAAGATTCAATTATTCGAGCTAATGTTTCTCCGGAAATAGTAGCTATGCTCCGAGAGGCAGGAACAAAAGAGGTTCATTTGAGAGTTGGTTCATCGCCCATTCGTTACCCTTGTTTTTTAGGAATTGATATTCCAACTAAAGGAGAATTGGTAGCAGCTAATTTAACCCCAGATGAAATAGGAAGAAGAATTATTCAAACTGACTCTTTGGGCTATCTATCTCTTCAGGGCATGATTGACGCTTCGGGCTTGGCTAAAAAAAATTTATGCCTTGGCTGTTTCACTGGTGAATATCCACTTTAAAAAACTTCAAGAGGACGCCTCAAGCGCCCTCTTTTTTACCTGCTCTAAATATTTTTTAAAGATTTATACCCTTTGTTATTTTAAATTGCTGGTCAAACTAATAAAAACATTAACAACAAAATAATTCTTTTGGCGTCTCGCCAGAATCAATTTTACCGAACGGATTGCCGTAATGCCTGATATTTTCTATCATTTTTTCGTTAGTTAGCGAGGCCTTTCCTTCTTGGGCGAACTTAGCTCTGGCTACTTTAGTAATCTTTCCTAAATCAATCTTAGCCGGACAATTTAATTTACAGGAACCGCACAAAGTGCATTTAAAAATACGGTTGGCAAATTTATAATCTATTTTTTCATGCTCAATCAGAAAGACCGGACAAAAATTAAGGCAAGCGCCGCAACTAATACAATAAAGGATTTCTTCAAAAGGAGTGTTTATTAAATTCTGATGGTCGTTGATTAAAATTAAATCAACTTCTTTAGCACCCTGGGCTCCGGTTATAAGTTTTTTTTCAATGTCAGCTGTCTTAGAGGGTCCAGCGATAATACTCACATAAACTGGCCAGGCCTGCCCTGTACCCCAAATGGCTGAACATTTGACAATTAACATCGCGTCTTCAATCGTGGGAACAATTTTTTTTGTTGAAGTAATGACAACATGACGCGCTGGTAGGCGGCTTACCAAAGAAATATTACCTTCATTTTCCAAAATAACAACCTGACCCTCGGTTGTTAACGCATTGGCGCCGGTTAAGCCAATTTGGGCCTGAATAATTTTTTGGCGCAGATATTCTCTGACAAAGGAAACAATCGCCTGCGGATTTTCTTCTACTTCTGAATTTAATTTTTCTTTTATTGCCCTAACTATGGTTCTAATATCCAAACTCACGGCTGGCGAAATGTGATGCTCTCCCTTCTGACCAGCCAGTTCAGCTAAAAAATCACCGGTATCTGTTTCAATAATTTCTTTGCCGGCTAAAACTTTCTTTAAATTTAAATTATTAATGACATTTGATTTTGATTTAACAATCAAATCAGCGCCATCTGTAAGTTTTTTTAAAACTTCGCCTGCTTCTTCGTAATTATTAACTTCAAAAACATTAACGCCAAAATTTTTTAAATTAACAATTGCTTGCTTTTTTAACTCCTTAATATTTTTAATGCTTTCCTTCTTGAGTTGGTGAAGGTCATCGCGTAATTTTTCAACATCAAGACGAGCAAAAACTTTCTCTCGTTTTGCTTTATAGTCGTCGAAGACGTGAAGCAAGGATTTTTTATTGTCTTTCAATAACATATTTTACTTTGTCATTCCTGCGAAACTTGTCCTCGAGAAATCGGGGAGCAGGAATCTAGTGTTTTTAACCAAATTTTTATATTAAAAATCTGGATTCCGCATCCACCGCCGATGGCGGGATAAGCAAGTGCGGAATGACATTTTTTTATTTTTACTCTTTTATCAACTGGCTCATCTCTTTAACCTCAATCTCCTCACTGTTTTCCTTAAGCTGCAAATAACATAAAGGACAATTAGTGACAAGACACTCAGCGCCAATGTCTTTAGCTAAACCAATTCTTTCTTTGGCAATCTTATTCGCTAATTCCGGCCAGTTGGCTTTCACTCCTCCGCCACCACCACAGCAAAGCGCGTAACTTTTATTCCGTTCCATTTCTTTTGTTTTAATACCTAACCCTTTTAAAACCTGACGCGGTTCATCGTAAATTCCCATCAAACGTCCTAAATGGCAGGGGTCATGATAAGTCACTCGGCTTCGCCGAGAATTTCCAATTTCCAATTTCCAATTTCCAATTGCTTTAGAATTTACCATTGTCTGAACAATGTGTTCCGCCTTAATATCCCAATTGCTATCCAAAACTTTTTGGTAATCAACGCTGAAAATTTTAAAGCAAGCTGGGCAATTGGTAATAATTTTGGCAACCGCATGTTCTTTAAAAACTTTTAAATTTTTTTCAGCCAAATTTTTAAAATCAGCGGAATAACCAGCGGCCAAGGCTGGCGAGCCGCAGCAAACTTCAAGATCCGGCAGTTCTATAAAATCAAGACCAATTTTTTGAAGTATCCTTCGATAATTTTCAGCAAGATCCTTAGCTACAAATTTTGTCAAACAACCTGGGTAGTAAAGCGTATTACCTCTAAAAAAATTTTTAAACAAAGGCATAATACAATAATTTTAAATTTTAAATTTTTAAAAACTAAATTATTCCTAAAAGCATTGCGCCGCCAAGAAGAAGCAATGCCACTCCAATTATCAATCTTAGCCAACCGCGGTAACTTTTTCTTAGTGTCTCTAATTTTTCCGGCTGCAGTCCCTTGGCAACCAAAACCAAAATTACTAAAAGCGGCAAAACAAAAAGTAAATTATAATATAAAAGATAAGGTATGGCGGAGAGTTTTGTTACTTTATTAGCCAATAGACTCAAAATGGCTAAATAAACACTGCCAGTGCAAGGTAATTCAAAAAGTGAAACCAAAAAACCCAAAGCCACAGCTGCTGGCAAAGTTGCTTGTTTAATATATTTTTCCAAAATTGGTTTTTTGGACTCTGGAATTTTTAAAGAGGGACCGCGGCCTGGCCAAAAAAAATCTTTAACATTAATTAAACCGGCAACAATCGCTAAAAAAGCGGCAATTTTTACAATCAAACGGCTGAGGCCTGAAACTTTAATAATAGCAAAAAGTCCTAAGCCGGAAAAAAAATAAACCAGAAAAACTGTGCCAATGTAAATCAAACCAATCCTAAGCAGCCGTTTCTCGGCTCGAATAACCAAAAGATAAACCAAAAGAAAAATCAAGACCGAAAAAGCGCAAGGATTAATGGAGTCGGCTAAAGCCGCTAAGGTTATGGTACCTAAAGTCAGGGAGGTTGGCGAACCACTCAACCAACCGCCCTCAGTAGAGCGATTTTTATTAATCGTTTCTGGACAAATTGGTCCGTGTTCAAGATAATATTTAATTTGCTTTTCTAAATTTTCCCGAATCGGCTCAACGCCAATAAAGGCTTGCTCCCCGATAAAAACAGCGGGGATTTTTTCTTTTTTCACTTGAAAACGCCAATAAAAATCTCTGAGTTTCTGCCGATTGGCCTCGTTATAATAAATTTCAAGTTTTTTTAACTGAACCTCCGGATATTTTTTGGCTAAATCTTTAATAAAAGGTTCTATATCAGCACAATGAGGGCAACCCTGACCATAAAAATAATAAATGCAAATTTCTTCTGCTTTTAAACTCTCTGCCGAAGTGGTAGCAGTTGAAGTTACCTGATTATTATTACCACAAGGCAAATCAATTTGACAGCTTTGCTCTTCGGCCAATACTTGCTTCGTTGCTATTAAAATAAAAAAGACTATCAACAAAAAATAAAATTTTTTCATAAATCTTATTTAACGCTCTTTCGGCGAAATAGAAAAGAAAATATTAAAATCAAAAAAATAATAACGATGATTGGCCAAAATAATTGTTGGAGATTTAAATTGATTGATTGTGGCTCAACTGGGGGTTGTTTATCAGTTAGTTTTATCTTTTCAGATGGTGAAGAACAACCCTTTTGAATACAATTTTGAATGGCCTGGAGAAATTGTCCGTTCATACTTTCGTCATAACCAAAAATGACCTTCTCACCAATAAAAACTGCTGGTACACCCTCTGGCTCCTGATTATAAGCCCGAACCATTTCTAAATAAAGTTCTTGATTAACTGGATCCTGGGAAATCTCGTATTCATAAAGTCGTAAACTTGGATATTGACTTTTTAAACCTTCTAAAAACGGTTTAGCTTGAGCACAATAAGGACAACCTTCACGGTAAAAAAAATAAAGATCAACC
>JAGUWE010000133.1 GCA_020062525.1 Patescibacteria group bacterium
TGCTCGCCTTTTTTATCAACTCGTTTTGCGTTGGTAAAAACTTTTGGGTCTAAAAGACGAGTAATTTCATCGGGCGCTAAAATTTCATTCCAAAAAACCTCATCTCGTTTTTGGTCTTCTTTTGTCGTTCCGCCTTCAAGCACACAATCTTTATACGGCCATGAGAGCACAACTTCCTTTTTCTCGCTTATAAATTCATCTTCAGCTGTCAAACCAATTTTATTTTTGAAGGCAGTATAAGAATCCGGCAAAAATTGTTTATTAGAAACAAACTTAATAAATTTATCTTTATCAAAAATTATTGCCTTACCTGCTTGCATAAAAAACACTTCTTTCATCTTTTCATCAGACAAAAGAATTTTAATAAAGTCTTTGTCTAACTTCAAAGCAAGCTCAATAATTTTATTCTTCAAAAGCTCACCTTCGCTCACCAGCCGCTCGTCTTTTTTAAGTAAAGTTTTTAAATTGTGTAATAAGTTTTCCATATTCCTATTTTACCACAATTTTTATTTTAAATCGCCAAAGGTTTTATCCCCAATGTAATTATTTATTGCAAGCTGAATTTATTCTTTATAATAAACTCTATCAGGCAATCTTAAATCAAAATAATCAATTTTTTTGATTTCTTCGGCTGATTTATTTTTAAGAATTAAAGTTAAATTATTAAGTTGATCTTCAAGTGATTGTGCTGGATCAAAAATTGCTTGCCAGCCAGCCTTTGATTTTAAAGTTAAGACTTCCATTTTAGGACTCAAGACTTCTAGGGAAGAAATTTTTATTTCCTGGGGCACTTGTTTTAGTAAATTAAAAATAAAATTAATTTTTGTTGTTTCAATGATTCTTTGTCCGATGATTGGGTATTCACTAATTTGACTTCGAATAATTGGCAAATAAGGATTAATAGAAAAAAAATTAACCTCTCTAATAACCGTACCAGTTTGGTCTAAATAATAAAATTTATCATTGATAATCCAAACCAAAGCTGGTTTTTTTTCTTCAATTTCTACAATTATTTTGTTGGGTAGACTTTTTTTAATGTTTATTTGTTTTAAAACTACTATTTGACTGATTTTTGCTATTGCCTCTTTTTGGTTAAAAAGTATTAAATTAGTTTGCTTACCCAAGAGAAAAGAGCGTCTTTGTTCTTGATTTTGAATGAATTGAATAATAAAATTTTGGGGTATATCTCGCACTCCCCTAACCTCTATTTGAGTAATAAAAAAATAATTGGAAAAAAACAAAAGATAAATAATTAAAATGAAATTAATGGAACTGAAAATAAGAAGTAGTTTTAATTGATGTTTCTTTTTTGTCAGTCGCAGACTTTTAGGGAGTCGGCTGGCAAAATAAGTATTGGGTCGCTTTTTTTTAAAATAAATTTGTTTCATAATTCTGATTGTTACTATTTCCCTATTCTATTTTTCTGTAATAATTTTTTATCGCTTGAGCAATTAAGACAGCGTAAAGATGATGAACACCAAATTTGTTCAGTTGAAAAGAAGCGACTTCATCGTTAATTTTGAGTTTAAAAGTTTGACTTAAGGGGGTTTGTTGTAAATCATCAGGATGAATTTGAGCATCTTTATTTAAACCATAAGTGATTGCGTGAGGATGAATTTTAATTAGCTCTCGTAATCTTAAATCATCGTAATTTAAAATGATTAAACCTTCCTTCGGTACCACTTTAATTAATTTGGCGTACTCAGTGGCAATGTTATCCAAACTGCCAAAATTATCCAAATATTCACTAGTAATGTTAGTAATTACTATAATTTCTGGTTTAATTAAGGTTGTTAAATAATCTATGTCACGCGGACGATCGATCGCCAACTCTAAAATGAGTTTCTCTGGAAAATTTTTATCAAATAAAGCTCTTTTTACTGCCTCAAACAATAATAACCTCAGCCAATTTAATTTTGATGAACTTTCCGCTGACAGGCCCAAAATGCTTAAAGGTACGCCAATCTCGGCGTTATAGTTTTTTGGGCTCATGCGAATCTTAAATTGATCATGCAAAATTTGAAATGTTGCTTCTTTAACCGAATGTCGCCAAGTACTGCCAGTTACAGCAATAATTGAGGGCCGATAACGCCAAAGCGTAATTTTGGCTAAAAGCCATAAATAATATTGAGCTAATTTTTTGCTGATTTTTTTCATTTCTTTGTACTAAAATATTTCTCCAGCCGGTCAAATGCTTCGTTAATTATTTCAGAAGAAACACCAAACGCCAGCCGGATATGACCTTCGCCATTGGGCCCAAAAGCAACACCCGGCACTACAGCTACCTTCGCCTGCTCTAAAAGTTTTAAGGCAAATTGCCAGGAATCGGTCTCATTAATTTTCGGAAAAACAAAATAGGCACTTTCTGGTTTATAATAAGAAAAAATTTTATTTAGCCGATCTAATCTCTGACAAATTAAATCGCGCCGAATCAGGTAAGAATTAAAATTGGTTTTAATAAAATTATCTGCTTTTTCAAAAGCAGCGATGGCTGCGTATTGGGAAACAACTGGTGCGCAAGTGACCAGACAATCATGAACTTTAAGAATTTCTTGAGCAAGTTTTTTATCTGTGTGTAAAAAACCAATCCGCCAGCCAGTCATAGCATAGGCCTTAGAAAAACTAAAAATGCGAATGATCCGCTCGCGAAGTTCAGGAATCTGAGCTAAGCTAAAAAAAGAATAATTTTCTCGATAGATAAAATCTTTGTAGACCTCGTCACTAATGACAAAAAGATTATGTTTCTCTGCTAACTCCCCTACTCCTAAAAGTTGATCTTTGGCATAAATTGTGCCAGTTGGATTATTAGGATTACAAAAAAGAATTGCTTTGGTTTTGGGATTGATTAATTTTTTAAATTTTTCAAGATCAAATGACCAAAAATTTTCTTCATCCAAATTAAGAAAAATTGGCCTGCCGCCGGCTAATTTGAGTACTTCCTGATAAGTAGTATAAGTCGGGCTAGGAATAATCACTTCATCGCCGACTTCAAGAATTGTCAGAAGCGTGGCTGCAATTGCTTCAATGGCGCCGCAAGTGATAATTATTTCTTTTTCATAGTCATAAAACATTTTATCTTGAGCTAACTTTTCTTCAACAATTTCTCTAAGTTGCGAAAGCCCGGGGGCCAAGGAATATTTAGAGGTTTTATTTTCTAAAATTGCCTCAATAACTCTTTCTTTAACAATCTCTGGTGTTTCAAAAGAAGGAATGCCTTGGGCTAAAGAAATTACCCCCGGAATTTTAGAAGCCAAAAGCTCCATTTTTTTAATCGGCGAAAGTTGTAAACCCTGACTTCTAAAATTAAACTCCATAGGTTCTAAGGTCTTATCTTCTTATTTCTTTTATGCCAATGTATTTTTGCAACACTTCTGGCACTAAAATTGAGCCATCGCACTGCTGATAATTTTCTAAAATAACAATGAGCAGACGAGCAATAGCAAAAGCTGTGCCATTTAAGGTGTGAACCAACTCGTTTTTGCCAGTCGCCTTATTTTTATAGCGAATATTTAACCCCCGGGCTTGATAATCAGTGCAATTAGAAGTTGAATGCGTCTCACGATAACGGTTTTCAGAAGGCAGCCAGGTTTCAATATCATAAGTTCTGGCCGCCGCTGTACCAGTATCAGCACTGCAAAGTTTAACCACTCGATAAGGAAGTTCTAATTCCTGCATTAATTTTTCTTCCACCGAAAGCAAAAATTCATGTTCTTTATCTGATTGCTCGGGCGTGGTAAAAGAAAACATTTCAATTTTATCAAATTGATGAACTCGCAAAATGCCTTTGGTATCTTTGCCATAAGAGCCAGCTTCGCGACGAAAACAAGTAGAAAAACCAGCATAGCGGAGCGGAAGTGACTCTTTGGGTAAAATTTCGTTCATATGATATGGACCGATTGATTGTTCAGAAGTCCCAACCAAATAGAGATTATCTTTTTCTAAACGATAAACTTCATCTTGGCCATGAGTTGTCAGAAAACCCATGGCAGCCATCGCTTGGCCACAAATCATTACCGGCGGCACCATTATAGTAAAACTTTCTTTTCTTAAAATATCAAAAGCTAATTGGACTAAAGCAAATTCCAACAAAACTGTTTCATTTTTAAGATAACCAAAGCGACTGCCCGAGACCTTAGCCGCTCGTTCAACATCGATCAGATCCAGTTCTTTAGCCAGTGTTAAATAATCTTTGGCCGGAAATCCGCCTTTGGCGGAAAATTTTGGCGGTTTACCAACAATTTTTATAATCTCATTATCATCACTGCTTTTCCCCAACTTAATGTCAGCTCGTAAAATATTAGGTAGTTCCAAAATCAAGATGCCCACCTCGTCTTCTATTTTTTGTAGTTTTGGAGAAAGCCCTTTGATTTCTTCGGCTATTTTTTTCATAGCCATAATTTTCTTTTCTTTCTCTTGGCCATTAGCTTTGACTATGGCTTGATTAGCCTGATTTTGGTTAGCCCGTAAATTTTCGATTTCCTGCAATAATTTCCTTCTTTTTTGATCAGTTAATGAGATTTTCTTTAAATCAATTTTTGAGCCTCTTTTTTTAAGGTTTTCGGAAATTTTTTTGGGATTGTCGCGGAGTAATTTAATGTCAATCATAGAGTTATAATTTATATAATGTCATTCCTGCGAAAGCAGGAATCCAGAATTGTATGGTTTAACACTGGATTCCGCATCAAGTGCGGGATGACAACATGGAAGACTTATACTTATCAGGTTTATAAGATTTTAATCTTTTAATTTTAATATTTTTTAGTCCCCTTTTGGTTAAAATTTCTTTTAAATTTTTAGTAAAATATTTTTGGTCATAACCCAAACAAATGATGTCTGGCTTACATTTAAAGATTACTTGATATTTATCTTTCAAGTTGCCTAAAATTACCTGATTAGCTAATTTGCTTTTTTTGACTGTCTCTAATCTTTTCTGCTCATCATTTCTTGGCCAATGGTTTTTAAGGGCCAAAACCGTTTTATCCCGCGCTACGACCACAATTAACCAATCGCCATAAATTCTTGCTTGTTTTAAAAAATTCTTATGCCCTTTATGGAAAATATCAAACGTTCCGAAGACCATCACTTTTTTCATAGCACTATAATAAACCCCTGGAAAATCCCCCTTAATCCCCCTTTTCTAAAGGGGGAAATAGGGGGATTTTTCTTTCAAATGCGTAATTGTAAAACTATTTTTTTGGCTTAAGTGTCGGAAATAAAATTATTTCTTTGATATTGTGATTATTAGTCAAAAGCGCCACTAAACGGTCAATGCCAATCCCCTCCCCGGCTGTCGGCGGCAAGCCGTGTTTAAGTGCTTCAATAAAATCAAAATCAATCATCTGCGCTTCTTCATCGCCAGCTTGGCGAAGTTTTTGCTGCTCAAGAAAACGTCGTTCTTGTTCTAATGGATCATTTAACTCAGAAAAAGCATTACCAAGTTCAATCCCGCCGCCAACCAAAAGTTGAAATCTTTCCACATAATTTGGCCTGCTTGGGATTTGTTTGGCCAGCGGTGAAAGTTCAATTGGATGATTGATAATAAAGGTTGGTTGAATAATTTTAGGACGAACATATTCTTTGTAAAGTTCATCAATAATTTTGCCTTTACCCCAGGATTTTTCAATTTTTAAACCCTTCTTTTTGGCAAAACCGGTCAGTTCTTCTCTGGTTTTTATTTTGTCTAAGTCCAAATTAATTTCCTTTATTAATGCTTGACAAAAATCAAGCCGCGGATAAGGTGGTTTAAAATTTAAAGTTCTGCCTTGATACTCAATGACTAAAGTTTTTTCAATTTTTTCCAATAAATAAACCAAAAGTTCCTCGGTTAAAGCCATAAAATCATTGTAATCAGCATAGCCCTGGTAAAATTCAATCTGAGTGAATTCTGGATTATGAATTCGATCAATGCCCTCATTGCGAAAACAGCGGCCAATCTCATAAACTTTTTCCATCCCGCCTATTACCAGACGTTTAAGATAGAGTTCAGGTGCAATCCGCAAATAAAAATTGGTTTTTAAACTGTTATGATAAGTTATAAAAGGCCGGGCATTGGCGCCACCCGCTATTGGTTGAAGAATCGGTGTTTCTACTTCGTAAAAACCACGTTCATCAAAAAAATTGCGTAGAAGTTTTATGACTAAACTTCCAATTTTAAAAAATTTTTTTACTTCCGGATTAGCAATAATATCTAAATAACGTTGGCGATAACGAATTTCAACGTCGCTTAAACCATGCCATTTTTCCGGCAGTGGCAAAAGGGCTTTGGTAAGCAAGGTAAATTTTTCAACCAAGAGGGTCTTTTCTCCCTTATGAGTGGCAAACAACTTTCCTTGGGTTTCAATAAAATCACCAATATCAATTAATTTTTTAAAAAAATCATAATTAACTTCGCCTAAAATATCTTTTTTGAAATACAACTGAATTCTGCCCGACTCATCTTCAAGATGAGTAAAACTTGAGCCGCCATGAAGACGAATACTGCGCAATCTCCCGCTTAAGATTATTATTTCCTGCGCTTTGCTTAATTGATCAAAATTTAAAACTATCTTTTCAATGGGTTGTCTATTGTCAGAGACGCTGGCTGGATAAGGCAAAACGCCTTTGGCAACTATTTTCTTTAGTTTAATCAACCGATCTTTTTCTTCATCAATCATATTGTTTATTAGAAATTAAAAA
>JAGUWE010000057.1 GCA_020062525.1 Patescibacteria group bacterium
ATGGGCATCACTTTGAATATTGGTTTGGTGATCGCCTTGTTATCACTGAGTGGTTTTAGCCGGGTCAGCAATATTAAATTTCAAGCCCTTTCTTATTATGCGGCTGAAAGTGGAACTGAGGCGAGTTTATATAAAGTCAGGAAAAGCGGCGAAGATGTTGGGAGTTTAGATGCGGTTGCCAGCCAAAGCGATTTAGGCACTTCTTGGCAAAGCAGCGGTCAAATTGCCACCCAAGCCATTCAAGAAGATTTGGAACAGGACAAATCTCTTGTCTTGTATCTTTATAATCCGGAGATTTGGCAGTGCGGCATTTCCTTGCTTCAACTAACTTGGCAAGATACTTGTTCAAATAATTCACTTTTGGAAGTGGCCCAAATTTCACCAATTGCTGATCAGACCGAATTTGACAACCTTAATTGGAGCACGGCTCAAGTCCAAGGTTTTTTTCGGGGCGACCCTTTTGTGATTGCCAATAACGGTACTGTTTTTCTTTATTTGAATAGTTCAGCGGTTTATGTGATCAAGATAACAGCTAAAGATTGTTATGTTAATTATCTTAAAATAGAAGGCAAAGACTCTTCTGGCAATGTTGTTCTGCTTAACACTGAAAATATAATCACCTCCACTGGTAGCGCCGGCGATATTAAACAAAGCATCAGGGTGTCAATGTGATGATTCATTCAAAGTTCAAAATGTAAAAATCAAAATGACAAACCAAAATTAAAAAATTAAAACTCATTAGGTGTAGGGGTAAATAAAAAGGCCGGTACTTTCAAAAGACCGGTTTTTGTGATAGAATAATAGTAATTCAAAATGCAAATATCAAAATGCAAAATGACAATGTAAAATTCTAAAATAATTAAAAGTCAAATTGATTTTTACATTTTGAACTTTGAATTTTTTTATTATGTCCAAACAAGAAGCTAAAAAACGGATTGAAAAACTGAAAAGAGAAATTAATCGCTATCGTTATTATTATCATGTTTTAGATAAGTCCCTGATTTCTGACGCCGCTTTGGACTCTTTAAAACACGAATTAGCCGAATTGGAGCGTCAATTCCCAAAGTTTATTACCCCTGATTCACCAACTCAGCGAGTCGGTGGTGAGCCGCTTGATAAGTTTAAAAAAGTCCGTCACCAAGTTGCCCAATGGTCGTTTCATGATGCCTTTTCGCCCGAGGAAATGCGCGAATTTGATGAGCGTCTGCGGCGGCTTTTAGCCAAAGGCGAAAAAACCAAGATTGATTATACGGCCGAACTTAAGATTGATGGCCTGCACGTGGTTTTAACTTATGAAAAAGGAATTTTTACTCAAGGAGCGACGCGAGGAGATGGTGTTTTTGGCGAAGATGTCACCGCTAATTTAAGAACCATTGAAAGTATTCCACTTCGGCTTGAGAGCGAGGTGGAGGCGGTAGTTGAGGGCGAGGTCTTTATGGCTAAAGATGTTTTGGAAAAACTGAACAAAGAGCGATCTAAAAAGGGAGAAGAGCTTTTAGCTAATCCGCGCAATGCCGCGGCCGGCGCCATTCGTCAGCTTGATCCCCGCATTGCGGCCAAGCGCCGGCTTGATTGCTTTGTTTATGATTTAAGTTTGGCTAATTTTCTTTTGCCCAAAACCCAAGCCGAAGAACTAAAATTGCTAACCAAACTTGGTTTTAAAGTTAATAAAAATTATCATTATTGTTCCAACATTGACGAAGTGATTAAATTTTGGCAAGATTGGGAAAAGAAAAGAGCGAGCCAAAATTATTGGCTTGACGGCATAGTGGTCAAAGTCAATCGCCGTGATCTCCAAGAAAGATTCGGTTATACTGGCAAAGCACCACGTTGGGCCATTGCTTTTAAATTTCCGCCCGAACAAGCGACAACCGTTGTTGAAGATATTAAAGTTCAGGTGGGCCGAACCGGGGCGCTGACTCCCGTGGCTTATCTTAGGTCCATAAGAGTTGCCGGCAGCACGGTCAGCCGCGCTACTTTACATAATGAAGATGAAATTAAACGTTTGGATGTCCGTCTCGGCGACACTGTCATAATTCAGAAAGCCGGCGATGTTATTCCAGAGGTTGTTCAGGTTTTGCCCAAATTAAGAACAGGCAAAGAAAAGAAATTTGTGATGCCCAAAAAATGCCCAATTTGTGGCGGTCCAACCTATCGCCAAGCCGGCGAGGCCGCGACTTATTGTGCTAATAAAAAATGTTACGCTATTGAAAAAGAAAAAATTATTCACTTTGTTTCTAAAAAGGGCTTAAATATTGAGGGTCTGGGCGAAAAAATTATCGAACAATTAATCAACGAAGGATTAGTGAGCAGTTTTCCCGATATTTTTCGTTTAAAAGAGGGTGATCTTGAACCACTGGCAAGATTTGCCGAAAAATCAGCCACTAATTTAATAGAGGCGATTAAACAGAGTAAAAAAGTGGTCTTGGCTAAATTTATTTACGGTTTAGGCATTCGCTATGTTGGCGAAGAAACGGCCGTAATTTTAGCTAAAAGAATTGGCAAAGAGACCCAGAAAAGAATTATTGGCATTAATGAATTTTTAAAAATTATTAAGAAATTTGGTCTGGAAGAACTGCGGGAGATTGAAGGCGTAGGGGAAAAAGTAGCTGCAAGTATCTTTACCTATTTTAAAGATAAAGAAAATATTAAAATTTTAGCCGAATTAGCTGATTTTGATTTGGAATTAGAAATAGAAAAATTTGGCGGCGTTTTGGCTGGCAAGACCTTTGTTCTCACGGGCGGTCTTTCTACTATGTCCCGTGATGAAGTCAAGCAAAGAATCCGTTTGCTTGGCGGCGAAATTTCAAGTTCTGTCAGTTCGCGAACCGATTATTTGATAGCGGGAGAAAACCCCGGTTCAAAACTGACTAAAGCTCGTGAATTCAAAGTAAAAGTGATTAGTGAAAGAGAATTTTTGGAGATGATTAAGTAAATGTCAAAAATAAAATATAAAAAATCAAAAAGTACATATAAAAAACGATAAAACTAATTTATTTTTTGTCTTTAACTTTAATTTTTCAATCTTTAAGTTTGTATTTTTTATATTTGATTTTTTATTTTTTATATTAATATTATGTCTAATAAAAAAATCTCAACTAAAGAAATCCAGCATTTGGCTGATTTGGCTCGTTTAAAAATTAGCAATCAGGAAATTAAGAAATACACTAAAGAACTCTCGGCAATTTTGGACTATGTCACCCAGTTGAATAGCGTCAAAACGGATAAAATCTCACCAACAGCTCAAGTAATTGAATCAGAAAATGTTTTTCGCAACGACTTGGTTGATTTGGATTATACCAAACAGACGAAAGACAGAATAATTAAAAATGCGCTGGAAAAACAAGACAATCTTTTTAAAGTCAAAACCGTTTTTGAATAAATTTTCAATTTTCAATTCACAATTTTCAATCAATTTTTTAATGATTCAATTTTCAATTGAGTTTAAAATGTTTGAAAATTTTAAAATTGAAAATTCAATGAAAATTGAAAATTAGTAAATTGAGAATGAAATTATGCTTAATAAACTCACTATCGCTCAAGCCCATCAAGGTTTAGTCAAAAAAGAATTTTCTTGCCAAGAATTGACCAGGGCTTGTTTAGGGCAAATAAAAAAAGTTGATCAGAAAATCAAGGCCTTTTTAACCGTGACTGATAAGTTGGCTTTAGAGCAGGCAAAAAAAGTTGATCAAAAAATAAAAAATAAAGAAGAGATTGCTAGACTTTCGGGAATTCCAGTAGCTATTAAGGATAATATTAATATAGAAGGCATTAGAACAACCGCCGGCTCGCGGATTTTAGAAAATTTTATTGCGCCAAATGATGCGACGGTAATTGAAAAATTAAAATCAATCAGTGCAGTTTTTCTAGGTAAAACCAATCTTGATGAGTTTGCTATGGGCTCAAGCACAGAAAATTCTAGCTACCAAAAAACCGCTAATCCTTGCGATTTAAAGCGCGTGCCCGGTGGTTCTTCAGGTGGCTCAGCCGCGGCCGTAGCGGCAGATGAGTGTATTTACGCCTTGGGTTCTGATACAGGTGGCTCTATCAGACAGCCGGCCAGTTTTTGCGGTCTGGTTGGTTTAAAACCAACTTATGGTTGCGTTTCGCGCTTTGGACTTTTAGCCATGGCCTCTTCTTTGGATCAAATTGGACCAATTACTAAGACAGTTGAGGACGCCGCTTTGGTTTTAGAAGTGATTGCTGG
>JAGUWE010000118.1 GCA_020062525.1 Patescibacteria group bacterium
GAGCATTGGTGCAGGCACTATCACAAGTCGGCGAGACACTAATTATTTGCAGACCTGACAAATCAACAATTAATTTGCCTTGGCCTGATTTATTTTCGCTAGGAATACTAACTTTAATTTCTGTTTCGCCAGCGCCTATGGCCACGGCTGTAGCTATATTGGCAAAGGAGTTAGCAATCTGGGCTACTTGTATTTTTGATGATTGCCAAGCCCAAGTATAGCCAGTAGGATTAATCAATAAACAAGGATCTTCTTTACTCACAATGGTGGCAGCATAATCCTGAATAGCACCTAAAATAACTAATTTTGCCTTACTTGGCGCCACTCTAAGTTGCCCAATTTGACATTGCTTGCCATCATTTCTGGTTTTAAAAGTCCAAGAAAAGTCATCAATCAAGGGCACACTGCCTTCGTCTTCAATGCCGCCTTCACCCCCGCGTAAAGTCACGCGGTAAATAGTGTCTTGCTCAAAAAGAGCAGTTGGTGTAAAAGTTAAGCCCTCGGTTGGCGGATTGGTAGATAGGGCTAAAAGAGGTTGACTTAAGGCGCCGGCAACTGATTGGGTTGAACTGCAAGGATTGTCAGCCGGACCAGTACACTTTTCAACTAAAATCGTGGTATTTAAAATCACACTGTTATCATCAACATCAGTTGTAAAACGCACCGCAATTTGGGCATTGGTGCAAACCTCGTCGCCGGTTGGACCAGTGACTGGAATTTCTACTTCTTTTAGACACTGGCGAGCCACAAAATAATCACCAGTGGTAAAGTCCCAGCCATAAGTGGCTTGGATTTTTTGCGGACAAGTGGCCCGGCAGGTTTTGTCCGGGCAACATTTTTCCGGCACAGTTGTGTCACACTGCGAATCATCCTGACAAGCGCCGACTTTAAAAGGTACTTTATTAGATTGCTTAGCCGGTGTTGAATTATCCTCAACAAAAATTGAACCAGTAATTGCGCCGAGTGGCACATTGGCTTTAATTGCTTGATTTGCCCAAGAACTAATCAGGGTGGCTGGCTGGTTTGAAGAAAAAATTACTTGACCGGGAGCGGTTTTAAAATGATCACCATAAAAGTCAACCGAAGTGCCAACCGGTCCATTATCCGGCTCCAAAGCGCAAATGCCCGGCCCGGGCGTACCGACAATTACTGGAAAGGGTACTAAATTACTTTCTTTAGCGTCTGAAGTGACAACTTTAACATTATAATTGCCAAGCGCGACATTTGGCACTTTAACAATAATATAACTATTTTGCCAAAATTTCTCAGCGCACTGGCTTGGAAAATTCACATCAGCCACGGTCTCGCCGCCGCCGCTATCTATAAATTTAACTGTGCCAATTTGATTGCCAAAATTACTGCCAAAAATAGTAATGTATTGACCGGGTGGTCCAGAAGTAGGATCAAGGTAACTAATCCAAGGTCCCCCAGCTGTTCCACTTAAAACTGTAAAGCTCAAATAATTACTGTATTCACTGTCAACTCTAACTTTGACACTAGTACTACCAATTTTAATATTTGGTACCGTTAAATTAACATCTTGATCGCCGGGTTGAAAAATAATATTATCAGCTTCCACAAAATTAGTTTGATTGCCAAATTCCACGGTGCGTGAACCCGGACCAAAGCGTACACCGGTTAAATTAACCAGAGTGGCAAACTGGCCAGAATCTGGAGTAGCTTTACAAAGTCCGGGCCGGACCTTAGAATTAACAACAAAATCAGCAATCATTGGTCCGCGAGTATCATTGGTTTGGTCAGAATAGCCAGCTGAATTAGTTACTTTTATTGGCCCATCTACTGCTCCACCGGGCACCACCACCACAATTTGTTTATCAGTCCAGGTATTACCACAATTTGGATTAACGATATTAGGAAAAAGCGCAACTCTATCATCGGTATCGCCACAGGCATTACCATTACTATCAGTATCAGTACCACAGAAAATAACTTGCCCATTAACAGTGCCAAAGAATCTCCCGCCAAGAGTAATAAAATTACCAAAGTTACCATCGTTAGGCATAACCCA
>JAGUWE010000080.1 GCA_020062525.1 Patescibacteria group bacterium
ACTATTTTGGACATTGGTATTTAGGATTTAATTAGACTAATTAGAAATTAGAAATTAGAAATTTTTCTAATGAATCTCTATCCCCCACCTATCCAGCGTTTAATAGAATTATTCAGCCGTTTTCCCGGCATTGGTGAAAAATCCGCGGCTCGTTTTGTTTTTTATTTATTAAAATTATCCGGGCCAGAAATTGAGGAATTAACTGATCTTATTAAAAGTCTAAAAAATAAAATTCACGTTTGTAGCCTTTGCCATAATTTTTCCGAAAGTGATCCTTGCCAAATCTGCCTCAATCCCAAACGGCAAAAAAATATTATCTGTGTGGTGGCTAAACCCCAGGATTTAACTGCCATTGAAAAAAGCGGCCAATATCAGGGACTTTATCACATTTTAGGCGGTATTTTAGAACCGCTCAACAACATTACACCGGAAAATTTAAATATTAAAAGTTTATTGGAAAGGATCAAAAACAATCAAAATGAAATCAAAGAAATTATTCTTTCTTTAAATCCAGATATTGAAGGCGAAACAACCTCTCTTTACCTTCATAAACTTTTAAAGCAAAATTTTCCCAATCTCAAAATCACGCGTCTTGCCCGAGGGCTCCCTATGGGCGCCGACATTGAATACGCTGATGACACTACTATTGCCAACGCTCTACAAGGCCGAAAAGAATTTTAGAAAAGGCAAAATTCCAATTGTCATTCCGTACTTGATACGGAATCCATATAATAATATAATTTGATCTTTTTACAAAAGGCGACTGAGTCATCGGCTTTAAGTAAATTATAAAGTAGACAAATCAAATCGAGGTCTTACGACCTCGATTTTTTTATATCTTCACGATCTTGACTTTGGTAAAAAATTGACGGTGGCCTTTTTTGCGTTTATATCTTGTTTTTGCTTTATATTTAATAACCATTACTTTTTTGGTTTTGCCTTGCTCCAAAATTTCGGCTTCAATTTTGGCATCTTTAAGATAGGGTTGGCCAATCGCAACTTCCTCGCCGTCAACGCGAAGCAAAACTTGGTCAAATTTGATTGTCTTGCCGCGAGCCGGTTCAATTTTTTCAATTTTAAGAATCTGGCCTTCTTTTACCAGATATTGTTTGCCGCCTGTTTTAATAACTGCTAATTTCATAGGGGTTTTAAAAGTTAATTGCAAACAAAACTATTTTAGCAAATTTACTCTTTCGTGTCAATGCTTGTCTTTCTTTTATACAAACAAACTAAAATACTTGCTAAAACAAACATTATTGCCACTAAGGTAACCAAAGCATAAAATTTACCTAAACTTTGCAAAAATAAAGCGCTAAGACCAAAGAATATTGTTAAAAAATATAAAAACAAAACCGCTTGGCGCTGGCTAAATCCTATATCTAAAAGCCGAAAATGAAGATGCTTTTTATCAGCTGACTTAAAGGGTGATTTTCCCTCCCAAAACAGTCTTCGTAAAATTACCCATAAAACATCAAGTATGGGAATTCCCATAATCAGAAGGGCGGTGGCAATTTTCCCGCCAGCGGCAATTGCTATTACTCCCAAGGCAAAGCCGGTAAATAAACTCCCGCCTTCGCCCAAAAAAATTTTGGCCGGCTGAAAATTAAAAATTAAAAAGCCAAGACAGCTGCCGGCTAAAATAATGGCGATCAAAGCTGTCTGCGGTTGAGCAACAATTGGATTAAAAGATAAGAAAAAAATAACTAAAGCTCCGATGGTGGTAATTCCACTGACCAAACCATCAAGGCCATCTAAAAATTTAGTCGTATACATCATGCCCAAAAGCCAAAGTAAAGCAAATAAATCGGCCCAGGGCGCAAGCCGATAAGGAAGGCCCGAGATTCGCAAAATCTCAAATTTCGGCTGATCCAAGCGGATAATGCCGCCAAAAGGATTGGTAATAAAATGAATGCCGACGCCGCTAGCAATCACAATTAAACAAGCTATGATAGGAAAAATTATTTGTTGGGCCGGCTTTAAATTATATTTGTCATCTAAGAAACCGCCAATCATTAAAACCGCGCCGCTTAACAAAAAACCAATAATATATTTGGGTAGATAATATTTAGTTAAAATATCACCACTGATAAAAGAGTAATAAATCACCACCAAGGAAAAACTCAAAAAAATTGCTACTCCGCCCAAAAGCGGTATGGGCTTAGGGTGTATTTTTCTTTCCTGGTTCGGCTGATCAACCACTTTCAATTTTAAAGCCAATTTCATCACTATCTTAGTCAGGATTACTGATAAAACAAAGGCGACTAAAAAAGCAATAAAATATTTCATATGATCTTGACTTATTTCTTGGTTATATTATACTTGTCATTGCGAGGAGTTCCGCCGCAGGCGGGACGATGAAGTCATGCCTACGGCAGATCTACCGCAGGTAGACAATCCCGAAACAATGAGATTGCCACGTCCCTCGCAAGCTCGGGGCTCGCAATGACAGCAATGGAAGTTTTCGGACAGTCTCTCACGATGACAGAGAAGTTGTTAATTTTTTATTTTTAAATATGTATTTTTGATTTTTTATATTTAATTTTTAATTTTCGTTTTATGGCGCATAAGAAGGCGGGCGGCTCAACAGCTTTGGGCCGCGATTCACAAGCTAAACGACTGGGTGTCAAACTTCACGACGGCACTTTTGCTAAAGCCGGCTCAATTATTATTCGCCAGCGAGGCACCAAGTTTCATCCGGGCGAAAATGTCGGCCGCGGTGGCGACGATTCTTTGTTTGCTTTGGCCTCCGGTAAAGTTAAATTTTTAACTCGGAAACTAAAAAAATACGATGGCAGGTTGAAAACATCTAAAATTGTGTCAGTTGTGGCGAAGAAAAAATAATTTTAAAATTTGATTTAACAGGGAAAATAATTTTTTGAAACATCCACAGGCAAATTAGCTTGGTCTCGCCGCTAAGGCGAGTAATTTGCCGAGGACTTGAGCGAGTTTACCGCTGGAGTAAACGAGCGCTTTCAAAAAATTATTTTCCCTGTTTATTTTTTTAGAAATTTTTATCGTTTCAATATTTCCAAAAACACCTGGATGGGAATATCAACTTTGCCGCGGCCTTGCTCCATCATTTTTTTCTTGCCTTTCTTTTGTTTTTCTAAAAGCTTTCTCTTGCGTGTCACATCACCACCATAAAGTTTAGCGGTCACATCTTTTCGCAGGGCTGATAATTTTTCAGCGGCGATAATTTTTCCGCCGATAGTAGCCTGAATTTTAAGAACGAACTGCTGGCGAGGCAAAGTTTTCTTTAATTTATTGACAATTTGCTTGCCGACTTTATAGGCCTCATCTTTATAAATAATGGTTGCCAGGGCCTCAACTGGTTCTTCAGCAACTAAAATATCAAGCCGTATTATCTCGGCTTTTTTATAGCCAGTTAATTCATAATTCAAGGAAGCATAACCAGAACTAACACTTTTTAGTTTATCATAAAAATCAACAATTAAGCTAGCCAAAGGAATTTTGTAATGTAAAATAACGCGATCATCACTTAGATATTCGGTGTTTAAATAAGAGCCTCTTTTCTCCTGGGTAAGTTTCATAATTTCTCCCAAATATTCTTTGGGAGTAAAAATGTCCAAATTCATAAGCGGCTCTTTAAGGTCTTCAATTTGGCTCGGATCCGGTAATTCCAGCGGACTTTTAATTTCTAAAATTTGTCCGCTTTTCTTTTTGACCCGATAAGCTACCGACGGCACGGTAATGACTAATCCCAAACCATACTCTCTTTTTAGCCGTTCCTGAACAATATCTAAATGAAGCAGGCCCAAAAAACCGCAGCGGAGTCCGAAACCCAAAACCGGCGAATGCTCTGGTACAAAGGTCAAGGCGGCATCGGATAATTTTAATTTTTCAATCGCCTCGCGCAGCCGATTGTAATCCGCACCTTCACGGCAAAATATTCCAGCAAACACCATTGGCTTTACTTCTTTGTAACCAGGCAAGGGTATAACTTCAAGGGCTACCTCGCTTAAGGTTATGGTGTCGCCTACCCGACAGAAATTGACATCCTTAAAGCCAGTAACAATATAACCAATTTCGCCGGCCGCTAAACTCTCGCTTTTAATTAATCCCGGTTTAAAAAAACCAACTTCTAAGACCTCGCTTTCGGTGGTAGTTGCCAGCATTTTTATTTTTTGGCCCGGCTTGATTTGGCCATCAAAAATCCGAACATAAGCAATCACGCCCTTATAATCATCATAAATTGAATCGAAAATTAAAGCGCGAAGTGGTAAAGTAGACAAGCCTCGAGGCGGTGGAACTTTTTTAACAATCACTTCTAAAATTTCTTGAGCACCCTGCCCGGTTTTAGCCGAAGCCAAAATTATATCTGATTCAGGACAACCTAAAAGATTAATCAACTCTTTTTTGGTTTTTTCAATTTGCGCGCCAGCCAAATCAATTTTATTGACCACTGGAATAATAGTTAAATTTTGTTCCAGAGCTAAATAAAGATTAGCCAAGGTCTGGGCCTGAATGCCTTGGGTGGCATCAACTAAAAGAATCGCTCCTTCCACGCAAGCCAAAGACCTTGAAACTTCATAAGTAAAATCAACATGCCCAGGGGTGTCAATTAAGTTCAAAATATAAAAATCAAAATTAAAAATTCCGCTATCCGCCAAAGGCGGATTATTTTTTAATTTTAAATTGTCATTTTGATTTTTGATTTTTGAATTTTGGATTTTATATTCCATCCTTACCGGCTGCAACTTAATCGTTATTCCTCTTTCTCTTTCTAAATCCATCTGATCCAAAAGTTGTTCGCGCATTTTCCTTTTTTCCACCGTGCCGGTCAATTCCAAAAAGCGGTCAGCGAGCGTTGATTTGCCGTGATTAATGTGAGCCAATATCGCAAAATTTCTAATATTTTGTTGCATATTTTACTTCCCAATCTCCACTGTCTCTACCTTGCGCCAAGGAAGTTTACGCGAAAGTGTCTGATAAAAATGAATCATTTCTTCTGATTTTAACCATAATGCCAGATAAGCAAAAACAACTATTCCTAAAAGAGTAGCTAAGCTAAATTGCATTAAAACACTAATAAAAGTATTTAAATTAAATAAATAACTGAAAAGATGTTTGACCAACTGAATCGTTAAAGCCATTGCCAAAGAAGCTAAAAAAATTTTACTGACTGAAGTATAAATTTTCCGGCCATCAAGCCGGCCTGATTTTCGCCAAAGTAAATAAAGTAAAAATAAAAAATTAAAAATACTAGCCAAAGAAAAAGCCAGGGCCAACCCTATCACCCTTATATCCTCAATATCCCCTATTCTTAAAACAAAACCCAAAAAATCTTTTAAAAAACCGACTTCAAGCCAGCGGACAAACAAAATACTAAAAATAATATTAATAAAAATTGTGGCAAAACTTACTAAAACCGGCCTGATAGTATCCTGTTTAGCATAAAAAGTCCGGGCAATCAAGGGTATTAGACCCTGAGAAAAAAGACTCAAAGCCAAAAGCCCCAAACAAGCTGCGGCCAAACGGGTGTTATACCAATTAAAAAGTTGTGTTCCTAAAATTAAACGAATAATTTGAGCGCGCAAAAAATAAAAAATAACGGTTGCTGGAATAATAAAAAATAAAATTTGGCGAACGGTTGAAGAAAAATGTTTACAAAAAGTCAGATTGTCATTATGCGAAGCACTCAATGCCAGTGTTGGAAAAGCCGCCATGGCATAAGAAACACCAATCACCCCAACAACTAAACTGGCTAAATTATTAACCTGATTCAAAATTGTAATGCTGCCAAAAGCCAGGGTTGAACCGATAATTGAACCAACGAGAAGCGCTACTTGCGAGGTATCAATGCCAAAAATTCGCGGGAAAAATAATTTACCAATTTTTTTAACTGCTGGATGCCCTAAATTTAAAATAAATCGATAGCGATAACCAATCTTAAAAACCAAAGGCAACTGACAACTAAGATGCAAAATTGCACCGATAATCACGCCATAGACTAGCCCCTGAAGTCCGCAACATTTTGATAAAAAAAGAGCGCCAAAAATTATGCCCAAATTATAAAGCACCGGCGTCAAGGAAACAATAAAAAACCGCTTGGTAGCGTTTAAAACTGAAGAAAAAACTGAACTCAAACTGAAAATAAACGGCGAGAGCATTAATAATCTAGCAAGTTCAATCGTGACCTTCTTTTTTTCTGGAGAAAAGCCCAGGGCAATAAAATCAATCAATTTCGGCGTGAAAATAAAACCTAAAATGCTCAACAGCCCCATTATTAAAATGATCAGGTTTAAAACCGAGTTGGTAATCTGCCAGGGTTCTGAATCAGCAGAAATATAATTTAAATTTTGTGAATTTTCTTTTTCTTTCTTTTTTGTTAAATATTCAGTAAAAACCGGAATAAAAACGGCCGAAAGTGTTCCTAAAATTAAAAGATTGTAAATAAAATTCGGAATCTGAAAAGCGGCGTAATAGCAATCAAGCTCGCTCGGCGTAAAGATAGTATTTATGATTCTTTCTCGAATCAAACCCAAAAAACGGCTAGCTAACCCTGCTACTGCAATCACAATCGCCGCTCCGGTAATGGTTTTTGTTTGTCCGTTAAGGAGGTTTTTTAACATAAAGTATTTCTGCTGTCATTCCCGCGAAACTTGTCCTCGAGAAATCGGGGAGCGGGAATCTAAATTATCACTTCACCTTATTAAAAAACTGGATCCCGCATCTCAGCCTGAGGCTGATCCGCCTTCGGCTGGAAAGTGCGGGATGACAAAATAAAATTATTATCTGAATCCTATATATTGTATCTCTTCTTTTAATTCTACCCCAAACTTTTTCTTAACTTTTCTTTTAGTCAAATTAATAAGATAAATAACATCTTTAGCTTTAGCGCCGCCTAAATTGACAATGAAGTTAGCGTGTTTCTTAGAAATTTGGGCTTGGCTCTGCCTTTTGCCGCGAAGACCAACTTTTTCTATCAAATAGCCAGCCGGCAATTTTCCGCCTTTGATTTTTTTCTCGGGAATAATTTCAAGAGTGTTTTTATTCTTTAAATTGGCAATTTCAATGTTTTTAAAAACACAACCGGCTGAAGAATTTAAGGGTTGGATTTTTTTTCTGTAATTCAAATACTCACTAACCTTTTTTTGAATCTCGGTTTTATTCCCCTTCCTTAATTGCAATTCAACCGAAAGAATAATTAAGTTTTTATTATTTTTAAAGATACTATTTCTATAACTAAATTTGCAATTTTTATTGTTGTAAGTTGTAAGTTGTAAATTGTAAGTTGTAAGTACTTTTATGCTCTCAACTACCTCTGCTACACAACTCCCAAACGCTCCCGCATTTCCACAAACCACTCCCCCCACCGTTCCCGGAATTCCGGCAGCCCACTCCAAACCGGAAAATCCCTTTTTTGCGGCTAAACTTACTAATTTGCTCAAAGACACTCCCCCATCAACTTTTATAGTTTTAAGTGTTGAGTTTTGGTTTTGACATTTGACATTTGACATTTGACATTTAATAACCAAGCCCTTGAATCCCTTATCGCTCACCAGCAAATTACTGCCTCCTCCTAAAATAAAATAAGGCACTTTTTTTTCTTTAGCCCACATTAAAGCTTTAATCAACTCTTTTTCATTTTTGGCAACAAAAAAATACTTGGCACGCCCGCCAATCTTGAAAGTAGTATATTTAGCCAATGGTTCGTTAAATTCAAGACCCTTTAATTGTTTGTTTTTTAGCATTAAATTGTTGCAATAGTTTTTCTTGACAAATAATAATAAACGTAAACTGGCAGATTCTTTCTTGTCATTTTTTATTTTTTGGCTAATAATCTCTCCCCTACCTTCCAAACGTCCCCGGCACCCATGGTAACGACTAAATCGCCTTGAGCTAATTTTGGCGCCAAATAGTCAACAACTTGTTCAATTGTCGAAATATAAATTACCTCACGGTGATATTTTTTTGCCTCTCTGACCAAATCGCGTGAATGAATGATACCGGCTTTTTCCCGAGCTGAACCATAAATATCCAAAACAATAATTTTATCTGCTTGACTAAAAGAACGAGCAAAATCTCGGAGTAAGACTTTAGTCCGAGAAAAAGTATGGGGCTGAAAAATGCACCATATTTTTTTATCCGAATAAAATTGTCTCAGTGTCTCAAGCGTGACCTGAATTTCCGTAGGATGATGAGCATAGTCATCGAAAATAATAGCTTCACGATAACTACCTTTCTTTTCTAACCGTCGAGCCGTGCCCTGAAAATTAGCCGAGATTTTTTGAATATCTAATAACCTAACGCTTAAATGATTGGCTAAAACAAGAGCGGCTAAAGCATTAAGAATATTAAACTCTCCCAACAGGGGTAAACTAAATTCAGCTAACTTTTTTTTATTAAGATAAACTCTAAATTGTTGTTTGTTTTTAGCAAATTTTAATCTTTCAAAATAATAATCAGCTTGAATTGATTTGCCATAACTAATGATTCGGCAAGGAGTTTCTTTAATAATTGTTCTGACATTTTTATCATCAAAATTGGCTATTAACAAACCAGTGGCTGGCAGTCTCTTAATAAAATCTGCGAAAGCTCTCCTGTAATCTTTAAATTTTTTAAAATAATCGGGATGATCCCACTCCACGCTGGTTAAAACAATAATCTGAGGGGTAAAATATTTGAATTTATTTTGATATTCATCAATTTCAGCTACAAAATATTTTGACTTACCCCCCCGAGCATTACTTTGCCAAGCTAAAACTTTAGAACCAACCAAAACAGTTGGCTCAAGACCGGCTCCCTCTAAAATTTGGCCGGCTAAAGCAGTAGTTGTGGTCTTGCCATGAGTGCCGCAAATAGCAATGCCAAATTTATCATTAAAAACCAAAGCCAAAGCCTCGGGGTAAGTCAATATTTTAAGCCCTAATTCTCTTGCTCTTTCCAATTCAACATTATTTTCAAGCTGACTCGTCGTCACCACTATTAAATCAATATCAATTGTAATATGATTTTTGTCATAAATTTCAAAATATTTTAGGCCAAGCCGTTTCAACACTTCGTCAGTCATAAATTTTTCTTCGGTATCAGAGCCGGTAATATTCAATCCCTGGGCCTGAAAAATTTGAGCTAAAGCGGTCATACCAACGCCTTTGATGCCAATAAAATAGGCCTTTTTAAAATCTTTTAGATTCATAAAACTAAATTCTTCCGCGTTTAATATTAAATATAAGATCAATGATTTGCGAAGCCCCATGTTTTTTCATCACTTGAGCAATGTTTTGCGAAAGTTCTGCCTGAAGATTTTTATCTGCCAAGAGTTTTTTTATTTCTAAAAATAAAATTTCCGCGGTCAGATTTTCCTGATTTAAAACTAAAGCGGCTTTTTTATTTTTTAAATAATTACCGTTATCTTCCTGATGAGTGCCAGGCAAAGGAATTAAAATCAGGGGTTTAGCCAAATTGGCAAGTTCAGTTAAAGTGCCAAGGCCGGCACGGCAAACAATAATGGAACTCACTGCATAAGCATCTTTCAATTCATTCGTCAGCAGTTCGTACTGATGATAACGGTTGGTGAGAGAATTATTCGGCCATTTAATTTCAACTGATTTACCCTGCCCTGTCAAATGAATAATTTGACAAAAAGAAACAAGCCCCGGCACGATTTGGGCAATTAGTTGATTCAAACTTTTGGCGCCAGTACCGCCGCCCATAAATAAAACTGTGGGTAAATCTTTTTCCAAGCCAAAATTTACTTCAGCACGATCTCTGTCGCCTTGAAAAATTTCAGCTCTCGTTGGATTGCCGGTCCAGACAACTTTCTCGCGCGGGAAATCGCTAATTGATTTTTCAAAAGTAACGGTGATTTTAGTAGCACAAAAACTTATCAAACGATTAGCTAAGCTGGGCCTTAAATCTTGCTGATGAATTATAACTGGCCTACCTAAAAGCCAGCTCGCCCAAACCACCGGCACGGAAACAAAACTGCCAGCTGATAAAACAATATCAGGTTTAAATCTAAAAATTACAATTAAAGATTGAAAAAAACCTAAAATAATAAAAAGAGGATCAATAAAATTTCGCAAACTAAAATAACGCCTGAGTTTCCCTTTAAAAATCGGCTTAAACTTAATGTTTTGTTCTTTGACTAATTCCTTTTCAACCCCACATCTTGTTCCTAACCAATAAAACTCAAATGCCTGGGTTGGCGAAGACCGGCTTTTCAGCGCCTCAACAATTGCCAAAAGCGGGGTCACTGATCCCAAGGTTCCTCCACCGCTTAAGAGAATTTTCATAATTTTCTCTACGAATTAGTACGAATATACGAATTCTAAAATAAAGTTTGCTTAACCCTATTCGTAGATTCGTAAAAATTCGTATTTCGTAGCCCCTTCAACCAACTCAGCTCTAAGAATAATTCCCTCAAGAATAAAAAGGTGTTACCGAGTTGGTTAGAGGATACTACAGCTAATTGTAAACAATGGAACAAAAAATTCCCAAAAGAAAAATGCCAATTAGAGAATAAATGAAAACTTTGGGCAATTTTAAACTATACTCCGGTTTTTTGTCGCCCTGTTTTTTGGCTTTGAGATAAATCATAATAATAGCAATGCCATCAATTCCGCCCATCACCGCACCAACCAGAGCAATAATTTTAATAAAATTGGCAAAACCGGCCAAGAAAAATAAAAACGGTACAAAGCACGCTAAAAACCAAGCAGTCAAATTAGTAAATTTATAATCGTAAATAAAGGTCTCTTTAACATAAAGGGTGCTCACTAAAAAAGTGGTAACAATGGCTAAAAAGCCAAAAATTGAACCAAGCAGAATTATGCCATCACCTAATTTTTCTTTCAAACCACCCAAAGTTTCAGGTGAAGTGGCACTACCAGTAATGCCAATGATTACTAAAACAAACAATAAATAAATAACTAAAGGTATCAATGTCCCCCAAATAATCGTCTTTTTTATTAGCTTTTTATTGTTTTTTAGAATTGATTTTAATTCTGGAATAGCTACCGCCCCACCCAGAGCAAAAAGAATAACGCCATAAGCCAAAAAGGGATTGGTTAACTTGATACTTTGATAATTATTTAAATCAACTTTGGTTAGACCAAAAAATAAAATTAAAATTACTGTTACGATCAATAAACTTGTCAAAGTCAATTCACTTTCTGAAACAGCCCGCAAGCCAAAATAAACTAAAATTGCCCCCGCTGAAAAAAAAATTAAACCATAAAAAGAAGGGCTATTGACAAAAACATTGCCAAAAATATTATTCAAAAACTCACCTCCTAAAATTAGATAAACAATAAAGGCGCCATAAAAACCAAAAAGAGCTGATAAAGTTAAAATTGTTTTGGCGGTTTGTCCTAGGTATTTTTCTGCGTAACCAATTAAACGATGGGTCTCTTTAGTTCTCAAGATTATTTCGCCGTAAAGAAGATGAATAATTATCATTATTAATCCTAAAACTAAAAGATAAACTAGGCCCAAAAAAATGCCGGACTGATAAATCGCATAAGGCAGACCAAAAATTCCGGCACCAATAATCGTGCCAATAAGAGTAGAAAGAGCAAAATAGAAGTTTTTATTTTTCATTTTCATTAATCTACGAAATTACGAATTAGTATGAAAATATAAAAAAATTTCGTACTTTCATGTGATTACGTCCGCAGTGCCTGGATCGGATCCAGCCGCGCTGCCCGACGAGCAGGCATCACACCAAAAAAAATGCCAAAGAAAGCCGAAAATCCTAAAGCAATTATAATTGATTTTAGAGTAATAATAAAGCGCCAAGAGGGCATACCATGGGTTATGGCAAAACGATAAAGCAAAAAAGAAATAAAAATACCCAACAAAATGCCAATTATGCCGCCGATAATTGTCAATAAAACCGATTCAATCACAAACTGACGCATCACATCGGCATAATTTGCTCCTACGGTTTTGCGAAGCCCTATCTCGCGGGTTCGCTCAGTGACCGCGACATACATTACATTCATAATCCCCACTCCTCCAACAATCAAAGAAACACCAACCAAGGCCAAAAGCAATAAGGTAATGGCGCCGGTCACAGTTGCCAAAACTTCCATTGCTTCGGCCATGGTTGTCACTACAAAATCATCTTTGTCTGGATCAGTAATGTCGTGATTTTCCCTGACAAGTCTTCTTATTTGTTCAGCCGTGTATTCGGCTTGATATTTATTTTCAAATTGGGAAATTATATGCACAAGATGCTCCACGCCTAAAATTTTCTTTTGCAAGGTTCTCACAGGCACATAAGCCAAATCGTCAAAATTGAAAAAGGCGATTGAGCCTCTTTTTTTCATTACGCCAACAACTTGAAAATTCTTCTTCTTTATTTTTATTTCCTTGCCAAGGACATCGCTTTCACCGAATAAATCCTGTTTTAGTTCGGAGCCTAAAACCACCACTTGGGCTAGGCCCTTATCTTCTGATTCGGAAAAAAACCTGCCTTCAGCAATTTCGCCCCTATCAATTTCATCATATGAAGCGGTAACTCCGTAAAGAAAAACTTTTTTTAATTTTCCCTGGTAACTCGTTGCTTCCTGACCCAAAATGCCAGAGTAAGAACCCTTGATATTAGGCAATTTATTAATATCTTCCATATCCTTAAGCTTCAGGGTAGTTACCTGAACTCCCTGCACCATAGCTATGCCTGACTCTTGTTGCGATTGGGTTTTGTTTTTGGCGGTATTGGGAACTTTAATTTCCGTTTCAATAATATCAGTGCCAAAAGTGTCAAGTTGGCCCAAAATTAGGGATTTTATTCCTTCACCAGCTGACATTACAACAATAACCGAGGCGATACCGATAATAATACCAGAAGTAGTGAGCAATGTTCTCACTTTATTTACACTCAAATTAAGAATCGATAATTTGGCAGAATTGATAAGATTCATAAAAATTTCTAATTAACCTAATTTCTAATTATTCTAATCAAATCCTAATGACTAAATGACAAAAATGATTTAGGGATTTGTTAATTATTTAGACATTGGTCATTTATTAGGTTAATTAGGTCAATTAGAATAATTAGAATAATTTTTTATTTATTCGTATCTTAACGCTTCAATTGGATCTAAGTGCGAAGCCCTACGGGCCGGATAAGTGCCAAAAACCAAGCCGACTAAAAAAGAAATGCTTAGCGCTAAAACTATTGAGGCAGGAGAAATAATAAAATCCCACTCGTAACTTAAAAGATGGGCGCCGGTTGATATAAAAAGTGAAATCAAAACACCCAAAACCATACCAAGTATCCCGCCGATTAAGGTAATGGAGATGGCTTCGGCCAGAAATTGACTTAAGATATTTTTATTGGTGGCTCCGATAGCTTTGCGCAACCCTATTTCGCGTGTTCTTTCGGTCACAGCAATAAGCATTATATTCATAATGCCGATACCGCCAACCACTAATGAAAGAGCGGCTATAGCGGCCAAGAAATATTTCAGGGCATTGGTTATTTGGGTTATGACATCCAGGGCTTGGGCAGCCGACCGCACGGAAAAATCATCATCCGCCGGATTGGTAATATCATGACGCTCCCGCAACACTCTTTTAACATCAGCGATGGCCTGATCTATGTGTTCTTCGTGATCAATCTTGGCCCTAATCAAATTTATATGGTCAACGCCCAAAAGAAGTTTTTGCGCGGTTGAGATTGGCACAAAGATTTGATCATCATAATTTTGAAAAGCAACCGTTCCTCTTTTTTTCATCACGCCTATCACTTCAAAGGCCTCTTTTTTAATTTTTATTTTTTGTCCCACGGCATCGCTTTCGCCAAAAAGGTCTTTTTTAACTTGGCTACCCAAAACAGCGATTTTAACCAAACTCTTTTCTTCATCTTTATTAAAAAACCGTCCAACTTCAACTTCGCCGTTTTCTGTTTCTAAATAGCCGTTGGTTGTGCCGCTAATATTGGTGTCAACGCTGTGATCGCGCCAATTCACCGTAGCCACGCCCTTGGCATAAGCCACCACTGAGGTAATGTACGGCGTATTATTTTTATCAGCCAGTGCCATAGCGTCATCGTAAGTCAAGGTGGTGATAACAATACCCATCACTGAAGCAGGTGGTCCAGTTTCTTCGCTTTTGCCCGGAAGTACACCAATCAAATTAGTGCCTAAACTCTTAACTTGGGCTAAAATTAAACTCTGTGCGCCTGCCCCAACTGAAATAATAATAATCACCGCGGCCACGCCAATAACAATGCCGAGCATAGTCAAAAAACTTCTCAATTTATTAAGAAGAAGTGCTTGGGAAGCGGTTTTAAAGCAGCTGACAACTGCAAGCATAAACTATTGACAAAAAATAATTAATTGAAAATTGAATCATTGAAAATTAATTGGAAATTGGTAATTGAAAATTAAAAATTACTTCAGTATCTCCCCATCCGTTGCAATTCTTCTATTCATTACCGGTTCGTCGCCAACAATTCTGCCATCTTTAATTTTAATAATTCTTTTAGCGTGTTCTGAGGTATAAATCTCGTGCGTGACTAAAATTATGGTTTTGCCTTGATCATTAAGCTTTTGTAAAATCTTCATAATTTGAACGCCAGAAACGCTGTCCAAATTGCCGGTTGGCTCATCGGCAAAAATTATGGCCGGATTATTCACCAAGGCACGAGCGATAGCTACTCGCTGTTGTTCCCCGCCGGAGAGTTGATTAGAAAAATAATTTTCCCGATGACTCATATCAACCGCATTGATCACTTTTTTTACTCGCTCATCCTTTTCCTCATCCGGCATTTTTGAATAAAGCAAGGGTAATTTAACATTGTCAAAAACCGAGGTTCTGGGCAATAAATTAAAGGTCTGAAAAACAAAACCCACTTTCCCGTTACGCAAAAGGGCCAATTGCTCATCTTCTAATTTTGTAACATCTTGGCCCTCAAAATAGTATTTGCCAGAAGAGGGTTTGTCCAAAAACCCCAAAATATGCATCAGGGTTGATTTGCCCGAGCCCGATGGTCCCATAATAGAAACAAATTCACCGGATTCTATATTCAAAGTAAGGCCGTGCAATACTTTGGTCACGACCTCATCGGAAACGTAAATTTTTTTTAGATTAGAAACGGAGATTAACATAAATCTAAATAACAACTAATTTCTATGAGTCTCTATTGAGTTTCTATAAATTTCAGAAACTTATAGAAATTAGCTTCACGAAATTAATAGAAACCTATTGTTTGATATTTTAAACTTTAAATTTTTATTGTCCATTCTCCACAAATGTTACCACTCCTTGTCCCTCTTTTAAATGATTAGAAACTTCTATCATTCCCCCATCGCCTTTAAGACCAGTGGAAATTTTAATTTCTTGAATCTTTCCTTTATCCAGGACACTGACAGTTTTATCGCCATTTTTCTCAATAATTGCTTGTTGGGGGACAATAAGAGCCCCTTCTTTATAATTGGTTAAAATATCTAAATTGGCAGTCATTCCCGGTTTGACGTTCTCTTGATCCGA
>JAGUWE010000001.1 GCA_020062525.1 Patescibacteria group bacterium
AGGGTAAAACCCTTTGATTTTTTTTCGACCATAATTTTTTTGTTTAAATCTTCGGGAAGATTATTCTTTAATTATCTCCCCATAATCTGACTTAATCCAGCCATGAAGTTCTTCGCCTAAATTAATCTGGATCCAATCAGTAGTGGTGGAGACCAAAAAATAAATTTCTCCCGGATAAATTTTTTTAATTATTGAATAAGTTATAGTTGGGCCTTGGCGGACATTGAGCCAGCCAGTCGGTGTTTTGCTAATTTTCACTTTTAAAATTTCTGGCTGGGGTTGAGGTGTTAAAATTTCCTCGGCTGAAGAGGTGGCGTTTATTTGGCTAACTTCTTGATTAGGAATATCAATGGTCTTGGTCGTTGAGGTGACGGTTAAATTTTCAGTAGTATTTATTATTGACTGATTAACTGGTAAAAAAATTGACGGAAATTGTCTTTCTGCCAGATTTATTTTTTCAGGTTGATGAAAAATGATTAGCCAAAAGAAAATTATCAGTAAAAAAATTAAAATGGTTAAATAAACTAAAATTCCTTTTGGCAATTTGCTTGGCCAATTTTTAAAAACTGCAACTGGCTTTTTAAGGGTTTTTATTATCAAGCGAGCGAGAGAAATGAATCCGCCAGCTGGCGGATTCATTTCCGAGCGAGCGCTGATATCAAAGGGTTTAATACCCTTTATTTTTTCTTCTAGTTGTCGCCCCAAAAAATTAATGCTTTCTTTAAAATATTCTTGACGGCAAAGTAAAGCTAAACCAATTGCTCTCTCATATTGTGAAGAGTCAACTTCCGGCGGTAAATTAAGCCAACAAAATCTCTTTTCCACCACTAAAGACAAATTTTTAACTAAATACTCATCAAGTTTGATTAATTTTACTGCCTGGCCGCTAATAATTATTTTTTTAATTTCACGGGCAGTTTGGCTTTTATAAAAATTAATTGTCTTTTTAATTTCCTTAATTAAACCCTGAAAAACTGCCTGTAAAGCTAAAAAAACTCTTCCTTCTTCTTTTGTTTCGTCAAAGCCAGAACTTGACTTAAGATTTTCGGCCTGCTGGGGGTTGACTTTCAGTTTCTCAACCAAAATAGCGGTTAAGGTCTGGCCGCCAAGATTGATATTTAAAGAAGTTCTGATGCCGGTTTTATCAAATAAAGCCAATAAACTCTCCTGCCGGCCGATATCCACAAGTAAAATTGTTTCCTCTTTATTATACTCTTTTATTAAAGAGTGAGCAAGACTTTCTGAGGCAATACCTAAAGCCAGAAGTCGTATTTTTAAAATTCCAAAAAGTTTAAGATAGCCATTAATTACTTCTTTAGGCGCTGCTACCACTAAAATTTCCTGTTCATTATTTGAAGTAGTCAACAAACGATTTTGCCAATAAAGCTCTTCTTTAGTAAAAGGAAAAAAATTATCAATTTCATTATCAATAATTCTTTTAGTTTGGATTGGATTTAAAGAATTGGGAAGTTTTACCGTTTGAAAATAAACCTGCTCATCAGGCAAATGACAAAAAGCAGCCCTTGATTTTAAAGGAAAAGGGTTGGTTGAGTCAAGTAGCTTTTCAATTTCTTTCGCCAGTAGCTCAGGATTTAAAATCTTTCCGCCTAAAACTAAACCTTTGGGAATTTCCGATCGACCCCAGGCTTCAACTAAATTTTCTCCTGTTTTAAGTTTAACAGCAGTAACCGCCTCATCAGAAATATCAAGCGCCAAACAATCTTTGTGTAGAAGAGAGAACATAAAAAATTACTAATTACCAATTCCTAATTTCTAATGAAATTTCTAATTCTTAAATTTCCAGTTTAAATTTAAAACTTTGACATTTCAAAATTAAATAATTTTATTGGAAATTGGATATTAGAAATTGGAAATTTTTTTATTTTACATCTGCTGCCAAGAAACAACTTCTATTGCTCGATCAATCGTAACATTTATTCTTTTTGTATAATCCCCGCTTGAACCAGTAGAAATGAGTTGGGCTTGGAAATCATCGGTGACTATATTTATTGTACAAGAATTACCGTTAATTGACAATATATAATTATAATCTTGCCAATTATTTCTTAATCTTTCCAAACCATCTTCTGCGCAGGTTTCAGCTAAGGCTAAGGCCTTAAGACCGTCAGCTTGGCTAGTTTGTAAAATTAGCTGGTCAAGAAGCAGTTTACTTAAGCCCAGTGTAATTGTCAGTGAAGCAGCAGCAATTACCAAAACCGTCAAAATTAAAACATAACCCTGACTCTTTTTAGTAACAAATATTCTTTTCATAATTTAATTTATAAGAATTTGACAAATTGCCTAAAAAACTGGGAATTAGAAATTGGAAATTAGAAATTAAAATTTATCTGCTTCTTAGTTCAAAACTTAATTCGGTGGTAACTTTATCTTGCCACCTTGGCCCCTGACCGGGATTTTTCAAAGTAATTTCAAGATTAACTAAAATATTTCTACTTCTTGGATAATGACTTAAATTAGAAAAACTGCCCCTAACCGCTACTTTATCAGTATTTAAATCCACAGCGGGGTCACTATTTTGCTGCCTGGTCAACTTTTGTTGAGTAGTGTCAAAATGAAAAGTGATTGTTTGGGCCATTGGTAAGAGCAAAACCAAGGTCTCAGGACTTAGATTTTGAATGGCCTGAGCTTCGCGAATATAAAAGCCCAAATTTTTTTCAATAAAGTTAACATTATAACTAATCTCGCTTCGGCTGTTAAATTTACTCCAACCAAGTAAAATATTATAAAAAAAACCACTGACCACTAACAAAACAAAACTAACAACAGCCAGATAAATCACCATTTCCACTAAAGTGAACCCTTTTTTCTTTCTAATTGGATTTTCTATTCTTATAAATTTTAATCTCAACATCTCTTCTAAATTTAAAATGCAAAAATTAAATATCAAAATGAAAATGTAAAATTCAAAATTATTTTAAATGTCATGCTGAACTTGTTTCAGCATCTCAAAGTAAAAATCCTTAATAAGATCCTTGAAATAAATTCAGGGTGACAACTTTATTGTTTTTTAATTTTTTGATTTGTCATTTTGCCTTTTGAATTTTGATTTTTGAATTTTTATTTATCCGCTATATACAAACTTTAAAGAAAAGATAAAAAAAACTAATAATTTTTTCAATTTTTACCATCTTTACGGTGTATAATTAATTTTTATTTCCTGAAAAACGGGTGTAGCCGTGCTGTCGCTGCGGAGGATTATTTTATAACGGGCAAATTGGTTGTCATTATGATTATTAGTCAGTGGGATTAAAGATTCTTCCCCGCTTTGATAATAAGAGCTTGACCCAGTTAGTCCTTGCCAAGGCCCCCAAATTCCCGGTATTCCCCCATTATCAGGCGCGGTTGCTAATTGAACCCAAATATCAGTATTGGCTGAAGGTGTTGTTTCTTGCCAGCTTAAAAAATCAAAAGCGGCCGGCACGCTGGTATTAAACGCAGAAGAAATAAGTTCGCCTTGCGGAACATAAGTTGGACGGATCAAACCAAAATAAAAATTCAAATCTCGCTCCTCAGCGACTTGCCAACTGGCGCCGCTGTCAGAGCTTTGCTCCCCAAAGCTGCTTTTACCTAAAAAAGTTATTATCTTAAAATATTCCTGGCCAACAGTAACTGGCGCCAAAATTAAATAATAACGGTTGGCGCCAGAACCAGGCGATGACAAATAAAGCCGGTAAGTTTTATTTTGCTCTAAATTAATTCGCTCGGGAAATTGATAGGTCTGCCAAGCATAAGTCGTGCCAACCGCTGAACGAGCTGCCAAAATACCGCTTGTTACTAGCAGATTATCTGTTAAATTATCAATCGCAAAATATAAATCATCAAGCGGCCGCAGACTGCCAAAACGCCTAACATAAAAACTGATTTCGGAAAATTCTTTATCTTCGGTCAAGGTTAGGTTTTGTCCCTGGAAAAAATTGTGGTAAATCGGTAGTTCTCCTAAATTTTCATAAGGATTACCTTCGCTGTCATTATCCTGAAAAGTCAGTTGATAAAGCGGCTGCAAATTAGCGGTCTGCCAATTACTGCCGCCAGTAGTTGAGGTCAAGACATTGGCCTGCGGATCGGGAGTTTGGTCATAAGGAATAAGATTGTTAAGCGGTGAGGTTTGTCTTAAAGCAATATAGCGATTAGGACCAATTTGGCCTGATTGCCAACTGACAACTAAATGATAAGTTTGCCCTTTAATTAAATTAAGTGGCTGATTTAAAGTAATAGTCTGCCAGCCGCTTAAAGTTGGTCTTAAATCGCCATAAGCCAGATAAGTTCCGCTTGGTCGACCACTGCCATTATCAGCTTGCAAACCAAAACGGTAAGTCGGCGGATTATTTAATAAATCAACATAAACGCGCACAAGATTAACTGACTTTGTTTTTTGGGCCGTAAAACGCAAGTTTTGCCGCCGATTTCCAGAGGTCAATCTAAATGAAGAATCCAAAACTGTGACTAAAAAACGATTGCCCCAGAATAAATTGCCCAAAACCGGCACCTGATAGGAAATTGTGGCTGAATCCAACTGCACCTGTTCAGCGCCGGAACTTGACAAAAAGGCCTTGAAATTAATTTTTTTATTAACTGCTGGAAAAGAATTGATATTGGCATTAATAACCGAAACGGTATTGTAATCAGTTGGGCTGGCTAAAACCCAAGAAGTATTATTCCAATAATACCAATTAGCTCCGTCATTATTGGATAATTGATAATAAATCTCGCCGCTATTTTTAATTGCCACCTCATTAAAAGCGGTCCAGCCAGCTATAGCTGGTGAACTAAAAGAAATCATTGGATTAACCGCCGGTTTGTCATTGGGGTAACTGACTACATTTTTTGTCCAACTGACTTTGGCATTGTCATAGCCGCCGCTGATCGGCCCGACTGGTCCACCAGTTGTAGACCGAACGCGTAGAAAAACCGCTATTTTAAAATAATAGGTGCCGGGGCTGGTGATGCGGCTGCGGCAATCAACCAATTGGCTTTGCCAATTAGTGACGCCGGTCTGATTGGCACTGCGCCAAATCTCCTGACCAATAACCGGCAATCCGGGGCTTGAATCCAAAAAAACATAAAATCTAAAATTTCTAACTGCGCCGCTCGGTGCGATAAAATTAGTCACCTGCCAATCAAAATTACAGCTTACTTGATCCAGATTGGCCTGATCAACATTAACCGCTTGCTGCCAGTAACCACCAACTTCGTCACCACGGGCATTGGCCGGAATTTCAATTTCAGCAAAACCGCTAGGATTGCCACCAGTAGCGCGCCAATTGCCCCGCGGCGTTACCTCGCCGCTACCTACATCCCAAGTATAAAACGACCAGCCGCTGGTATCAAAAGTGAATCCGCTGTTAACACTTTGACCGGTAAGGGTCTGAATTTGGGGTTTTAACTGGGCATAACTTGAAACCACTTCAATTTTTTGCGGATCAAAATCATAATCGGAGGCGGAATCAAAATGCCAGGTCTTAGAAACTAAACCAGTAGTTGTTTCTTTTAATTTTATTTCGCCGGCATCTGAATAATCAATATTACCGTCATCGCTGAAAAATTGTGCCGGGTTATTCCAAATGAGCTGGCCTGAGCCAGCTTGCCAATCGGTCTGAATCCAGCTTTTTGTCTGCCAACTGGAAACAAAAAAAGGCAAGTTAATTTGCCGAGTCACACCGCCTGGTACCGGCCAGGAAACCAAAAAAATAATTTTTTTAGTATGAAGATCTAAAATTGCGCCTGGTGACACAGGAGGGACAAGGTTACCTAAGTTATCGCGATAAATATCCTCAATAATTATTTGGCGAGTATAAAAGTTGTCTAAAAGTTCCTGGCTGCCGCTGAATTGCCAACGGTTGCCAGTTAGTGTCAGGCCATAACTGCCGGCGGTTAAATTATTCCAGCCCTGATTGCGAATACTGCGAGCTGCTTCTGCGCCTTCCTGGGCGTAAAAAAGAGCTCCCTGAGACGAGGAAAAACTTTTTAAACCGATGTAACTTCCAGCTAATAAATTAAACAAGGCCGCGGCTACTAACGAAAAAAGAGCCACGGCAATAATAACCTCGATTAAAGATAGACCTTCTCCCCCTCTTTTCATAAATATATTTCTAAACTATTTAATTTGTAAAGCCGAGATTAGTAAATTTTCGTACGAGGACTGTTTGAGACCGCCGAAGGCGAGGCGAGTTCCGCAGAAGAAAATTTACTAATCTTGGCAAAAACCTATTAAAACTTCGGTTAATTTAATTGGACCAAGCCCTGAGAAAAAATATCAACGGTTAAGGTCTGATTATTAACCAAATTAGTTAAAATCAATTGGCCAGAAACCGAGGCATTGCCCAAAGGAGTGCCAAAAACTACTTCAGACATTGGAAAAAACAAACGAACCGAGCTTGGTAGATTAACAATTTCATCAACGGCTGGATCTCGCAAACTAAAACTAATGCCTTTAAATAGAGTGTAGGAATCGGCATTAAAACGCACGCCCCAGGCGCTCACTCCTTTGCCTGAAGTGGCATAAGTTTGCTGACGGCGAAGATCCGAGGCTAATTTTTCCCCAACCTGATTCAAGTCGGCCTTAAGCTGAAGCGATTGATAAAAAGGTATGGCCAATAAAACCAAAAGACCGATAAGAGCAATTACAATGATAAGTTCGATAAGAGTAAAACCACAATGGCTTCTTTTAAACATATTAGATTTTTAATGCAAAATTCAAAAATCAAAATGCAAAATGATAATCTAAAATTAAAAAATTTTTATTTTTGATATTTGATTTTTGATTTTAAACTTTCGATATCTCGCCGGTAATTTGATAAATCGGCAGGAGAATTGAAACTGCCAAAGTGAGAACAACTAAACCGATAATAAGCAAAAGCCCGACTTCAATCCAAGTAGAAAGTGATTTAAGCCGTCCTTCCACTTCCTGCTCATAGAAGCGGGCTAAGAAAAAAAGAGTTGATTCCAATGAGCCGCTTTTTTCCGCCGCGCCCAAAGATTTCGTCGCCATCTTGGGGAAAAGTTTTTCTTTAAGTTCCAATTCCTTGGCTAATGGTTGTCCTTTGATAATCTGCGGCGTTATTTCTGAAAGCGCTTTTTGGTAAAGATAATTAGGCGCCACTTTACTAGCTATTTCCAGTCCTCGATCAATAGTCAGGCCGGATTTTAAAAGCGTGCCCAAAGTCCGAAAAGCCCGCGCCAAGTTTAGATCCCGCGAAATTATACCAATGACCGGCAAACTCAAAATCAGCCGATGAGTCAAGGGCTTAATAAAAGATTGCTTTAAAACCACCGAAACGGCGATGATGGTTAAAAAAATTCCGCTGACAATCTGCCAGCTGTAATTTTTGAATAAATCGGCAATGGCTAGAAGAATTCTTGTCGGCAACGGCAGTTCAACTTTAAGACCGACAAAGACGGTAGCAATTTTTGGCAAAACAAAAATCGCCATGCCCAAGCCGACGATAAAAGACAAAGATAAAACAATCAGCGGATAAACCATCATTAAGCCGAGTTTCTTTTTCATCTGATAATCATTGTCCAATTGATCTAAAAGATAATTAAGATTTTCTTCCAAAGTGCCGGAGGACTCGCCCGACCTGATTAAATTAACATATAAAGGAGGAAAGCATTTTTGCTCTTCCAAAACCGTGGCCAAACTGACACCGGTCTTGACGCGCTCGGAAATATTGCTAATTAAACGTTTAAGCCGGCCCGTAGATTGTTCGGCAATTGTCTCAAGCGACTCAACTAAAGTCAGGCCTGATTTGATTAAAATTGATAAATTTTTTGTCAGCACCAAAAGATCAAGCGCCTGCAAACGCCACGGAAAAATAAAGGGTATTAAACCCTTTGATATCAGCGCTCGCTCGGAAATGAATCCGCCAGCTGGCGGATTCATTTCTCTCGCTCGCTTGATAATAAAAAAATTCAAACGCGAGGTCTTAATCGGCTTGATGTTAATCACTAATAAATTTTTGGCTTCCAGCGCCTTTTTAGCTTCAAATTCGCTACCGGCGAAAATCAAGCCGGTTTTAATTTTACCTCTTTTGGTTGAGGCTTGATAATTAAATTGCATATTAAAAAATCAAAACTTAAATCTCAAAATACAAAATGACAATGTTAAAATTTAAAAATTTTATTTAATTGTAAATTCGTTGGAGTAAGCTGTTCCTCCTGTATTTGACTCTCTATCAAATCCATAAAAAATGAAAATCCTATAAATTCCTTTTTCTACTGGCTGCATTATGGCTCCGCCTTGGTTACCGCCATAATGACAAAATGAGGTAATGTGCCATTCTGTATCAATTTCTAAATTAGGTTTTAATTTTCGAGGAATTGGCAACTCACACATAACGGGGTTACACTCTTCTTTTTCACCGTCAAAGTAAGGTAGAAAAAAATCGACATCTCTCCATTCGCTTTCATAAAGTTTTTGAAGGCGCCAAAATGGTGTTCCGCCGCAAGAGGTAAAATCCCAAATTGATTTATCTAAGCCGTTTTTTATGTTAATTTTCACTATTTCTCCCGCCTCATATTCTGTTTTATCGGTGGTGATGGTGACATTTTCTGTTTCTGTCGGTCCCGCAGTTTGGGGTCCGTCAGTAAAATCAGATTTGTCCAAAATAATGCCTGAGCCAAAACATTGTGAGATGCAATAACTTTTATCTTTAAAGTGAAATAAACGACA
>JAGUWE010000128.1 GCA_020062525.1 Patescibacteria group bacterium
GCTTTGGACGAAGCCAACTCACGGCGCTTTGCTAAAATTTTAGAAGATTTGTCAATTAGAACTCAAATCATTACCATTACCCATAATCGCGCTACTATGGAAATCGCTCAACAGCTTTATGGCTTAACTATGAATGAAGAAGGAATTTCTAAATTAGTTAGTTTGAAATTAGAAGAGGCGAAAAAGACTTAGAGATTGTTTTTATTTCCTTTTGTTACCCTAAATGTCGTTTAGAGGATGAAGGATCTTATTCTTGCCAAATTATTTAACTTACTCTTGACTCATTAATTTTTTTATTCTATTATCAAAGAAGTTTTAATTAACAGATTAATCTAATTGAAATTATGTTAATGATCCGCCTTTCGCGTATCGGTAAGAAAAAACAACCTTCTTACCGGCTAATTATCTCAGAAAAGACCAAAGATCCTTGGGGAGAGGCCTTGGAGATTCTAGGTTTTTATAATCCCAGAACTGAGCCGCCAACCGTTAATTTCAAAAAAGAAAGAATCAAACACTGGCTTTCTAAGGGCGCTCAAATTTCAGTCACGGTTCATAATCTTTTAGCGAGCGAAAAAATTATTGATAGTCCTAAAATTAAAGTTTCAAAAATAAAAAATAGCAAGAAAGAAACTAAACAAAAAATGGTAAAAGAATCAACGGAAAACCAGGCCGGTTGACAAAAAATAATCTTTTTGCTATTATATAGACACGATTAGTAAATGGCTGGTTCTGTTCCTTAAAAGGTTTTCACTTAAAGGTCGATAAGAACTCAAGCTATTTACAGAAATTCCGTCAAGAACGGAAACTATTTACTAATTAATTTTTAAAGAAATGGCTAGTAAAACTGCAGACCAAGAATTCGTTGAGTACATTGTCAAATCAATTGTCAGTCATCCCGAAGACGTTAAAACCGAGCGCAAAGTTGATGAAATGGGAGTGTTACTCACTCTTAAAATCAATGCTGCTGATATGGGTTTCGTCGTTGGCCGGCAAGGTCAGACAGCTCGCTCTATCCGCACTTTACTTAAAATTATTGGTGCGAGAAACAATGCCAGAATCAATCTTAAGATTGAAGAACCAGAAGGTTCCACTGGCGGCCGAGGCAGACGAGCAACTACTGATGCTGACATTGATGATTTAAAAATCTAAAAGAAAAAAATAAAAGCAAAAACCCCGAATTTGGGGGTTTTTGCTTTTTAGGATAATTATAGTAAAATAAAGTCAAGTTATAAGTTTATAAGTTTGTAAGTTGTTAGTTAAATTTATGCGATTTGATATTATTACAATTTTTCCCGAGATTTTTGATTCTTATTTTTCCGAGAGCATTCTTAAACGGGCGCAGCAAAAAAAACTGATTGAAATTAAAGTTCATAATTTGCGTGATTATACCGCTGACAAACACAAGACAGTTGATGATAAACCTTATGGCGGCGGACCGGGAATGGTAATGCGAATTGAACCGCTCATTAAAGCGGTTCAATTCGCAAAATCAAAAATCAAAAATCAAAAATCAAAAATAATTTTATTTTTTCCTGCCGGCAAACAATTTGATAATAAAATGGCAATTGATCTTGCCAAAGAGTACAAACAATTGATTTTAATTTGTGGCCGTTATGAAGGAGTTGATGAACGAATTCAAAAAGTCATTAGGAATTGGAAATTGGAAATTAGTGAATTATCAATTGGTCCTTATGTTTTGACTGGCGGGGAAATTCCAGCCATGGTTTTAATTGATTCTGTTTCTCGTCAAATTCCCGGAGTTTTAGGCAAAACCGAATCATTGGAAGAAAAACGTTTTGGCGCTGGTCTGCCGGTTTACACTCGTCCCGAGCATTTTGTTTTTAAAAATAAAAAATACCGCGTGCCAAAAGTTTTGCTTTCCGGCAATCACCAGCTTATTGAAAAATGGCGGAAAAAGCGTTTAAAAAATGACTAATTTTATTTTTAAGTTAAATAATAATTTTCCACAGCGAGCTCTTGACAAAGTTTTTAAAATATAATAAACTTATTAATACCTAAATAAATGAAAAATATGACCAAAAAATTAATTATTTTTATAAACCCAAGCGGCTGATATTTGGTGTTTTAAGTCGTGCTTAGAACCGCTTGGACAGCGGTTTTTTTAGTTCTTAAAAAAATTTATTTTCAGAGATTGGCCTCAAAAGATCAATCTATGGAAGTAAACCCCCACATCTAATAGCCGCAGAAAAGGTTTTGCAAATAATCACCTACAGAAAAATTCAAACAGCGACTATTAGGTGTGGGGGTAAAGGATTGTTTTTTGACAATTGAATAAATAATAATAACGAGCATTAAACCAAGAAAATAATTTCTTCCTTAAAAAAGAAGAGTCCAAAATTCTTGTGACTAAACTACTCAAGAGTACATGGTGGATGCCTCGACACGAAAAGGCGATGAAGGACGTAGCAGCCTGCGAAAAGCCTCGGAGAGGTGGCAAGCAACCTTTGATCCGGGGATGTCCGAATGGGGCAACCCTGCTGAGTAAACCTCAGCAATCTTTTGCTGAATCCATAGGCAAAAGAAGCAGACCCAGGGAACTGAAACATCTTAGTACCTGGAGGAAAAGAAACAAAAAACAAACCTTTGTTAAAGTTATAGCGGATTTTGTCCGCCGTAGCTTTAACGAAGGCGGATTCCCAAAGTAGTGGCGAGCGAAATGGGAAAAGCCTAAATCAAAGCCGGTGTTTTCGGATTTGTTTTGCTTTATTGCAAGATAAGCCGATTTTAAAGGTGTAAGCCGTTGCCGGCTTTGAGGTTAAGAGATGACTATGTTTGAGCGCTTACACGCTCAAGAGGAGTTACCAATAGATAATTTCCTTAGTTGAATCCTGCTGGAAAGCGGAGCCAGAGAAGGTGAAAGCCCTGTAAGCGAAAAGGATTATCGCTCTTCAATAATTATTCTCAAGTACCGCGGGACTCGAGAAATCCTGCGGGAATTTGGGTCGACTATGATCCAAGGCTAAATACTTTTCGTGATCGATAGTGAACAAGTACCGCGAGGGAAAGGTGAAAAGCAGCCCGGAAGGGCGATGAAATAGTATCTGAAACCATGTACTTACAA
>JAGUWE010000076.1 GCA_020062525.1 Patescibacteria group bacterium
CATAGTAGCGCGATTATGGGTAATGGTAATGATTTGAGTTCTAATTGACAAATCTTCTAAAATTTTAGCAAAGCGCCGTGAGTTGGCTTCGTCCAAAGCAGCATCAACTTCATCTAAAACAATAAAGGGCGAAGAATTATTGGCAATAATGGCACAAAGCAAAGCTAAGGCGGTCAGAGCTCTTTCCCCTCCAGAAAGCATACTGATACTTTTGATTTTTTTGCCAGGCGGCGTGGCTTCTATTTCAATGAGTATTTCTTTGGTTCGGTCATATTTTTGGGCAATGCTCTTCTTAGTTTCTGTCACTTCTTCAATTAATTCCAGTGTCTCTTTTTCTTTTTGGGTTCTTTTAACTAAACGAGCACTGCCGCCGCCAAACAAAATTCTAAAATATTTATTAAATTGCTCGTTTATCTTCGTAAAAGCGCTTTCAAATTGTTTTTTTATTAAATTATCCAACTCTTCAATAATGTTTTCTAAAGAACTCATCGCCTCTCTAAGATCAACTGATTGATTGGTTAAAAATTCATAGCGCTCTTTGGTTTGTTTGTATTCAGAGACGGTCTCTTTGTCAAGACCGCCGATTATTTCAAGCTGGCGCTTCAGCCGCTCTATTTCTGTCCGAAGCTCCTCTTCTTCTGACTCGCTTTTTGTCTTAGCTATTAATTTGTCCAAAGCACCAAGTTCAGCGACAATTTCTTTTTCCAAATCTTCGCGATGGGTCTCAATTTTAGCTAAATTAATTTTAACTTCGCTCAAACTTTCGCGGATTTTATCAAGAGAATTTTGCTCTGCCTGAATTTTTTCTTGAAGGGCAAAAACCTCGTCTTGGCGCTCTTCTTCTTCTTTGTTAAATGAAGACAGTTTATTTTTTGTTTCATCAAGTTCTGTCTCAAGCCGGGAAAGTTCTTTTCCCAGTTGGGCGATTTCTGGTTGATTTTTCTCAACGGGTTTATTTTTGAAAAAAAACCTTTCCCTTAACAGATTAATCTGAGTTAAAGTTAATTCTCTCTCGTTCTCGTCATTTTTGGTTTTTTCCCGAAGAAAAGATAGTTTTTTTTCAATCAATTCAATATTGAAGCGGGCATTGATTAATTTTTCAACCACGACTTTTTTTTCCTCAAAAAGGCGGGCTAACTGGCTGGTTAGATTTTCCCCTTCCTGACTGTCGGGTTTTATCTGTTTGAGGTTTTCCAAAAGCATTTTAAACTCGGCTTTAATCTTTTCAGCCAAATCGCGGATGAAAACTAAATCAAGCGCCTCTTTTTCTTCTTTTAATTGCTTAATTAAAGTTTCCTGCTTAATAGTGAGCCCTTTAACAATATTTTTAAATTCCAACCAAATTGTTTTGAAATCGCGTCTTGGAGAAGGCGAACTGGTAGCCAGTTTTTGGTTTAAATCATCAATTTGCGAGTCAATTTGAGTGATTAAGTTCTGGTTGACCTCTTGTTCTTTTTCAGGATTTTTCACTTGGCTTTCAAGTTGTTCCTTTTCATCTTTAAATTTTTCTATTTCCGAATCTAAATTTTTTAGTTTCTTTTCCAGCCAAATTAGTTCTTTTTCGTCTTGCTTTTCAGAGGTCGGGATCTGATTTTGAATTGCAATTTTTTCCTGTAAAATTAAATTTTTCTTTTCGGAAAGCATTTCTAATTGCTTTTGCAGCTGGCTAAAATTTTCTGAGCGGCTTTTCCTCTTTCTTAAATTTTCTAATTGCCGGGTAATCGCAGTCATCTTTTTTTCCGCTTCTTCTTCCTCGGCTTTTTTTTCTCTGATTTGTTTTTCAATTTCAGTTAGTTTGGTTTTAATTTTCTGCCAAAAACTGGAATAAAAATTTATCTGAAAATTGCGCAACTGAGTTTCCAAAGCTTCGCGTTTTTCCAGCCGTTTAATTTGACGGGTTAAAGTTTTGAGTCGGGGTTCAATTTCTTTGATTAGCAGTTCGGCTTGGCTCAGATTCTCCTCGGTTCTTGCCAATTTATTAAGTGATTGTTCTCTTTTAAGTTGGTATTGTTTGATATTGACTGCTTCACTAAAAAATTCTTGGCGTTCAGTGTGGGAAGAATTAAGAATTGAATCAACCATACCCTGACCAATAATGCCATAAGTTCTTTGCCCAAAATTGGCTTTGGCTAAAAAAAGTAGAACATCCTGCAAGCGCACTTTTGCTTTATTGATTAAATATTCACCTTCGCCATCGCGAAAAACTCGCCGCGTAATAACAATTTGATTGTAATCTAAATCGGCTGCTTTATCATCATTGTTGAAATATAAGGAGGCCTCAGCTAAACCAAGTGGAATTCTTTTTTTGGTTCCAAAAAAAATCACATCGTTGGCTTTCTTGCCACGCAGGATTTTTAAACTTTGCTCGCCTAAGACCCAACGAATGGCGTCAACAACATTGGATTTGCCAGTGCCATTGGGTCCAACAACAGCCGTAATGCCTTGGCTCACTTTGCCACGAGAAAAATCTAAAATTGTCTTATTGGCAAATGATTTAAAACCTTGTATTTCCAGCCGCTCTAAAAACATAAATGTCTACAAATGTCATCCTGAATCCCGTCATTCGACAGGACAGGTTTATTTCAGGATCTAAATCGTTTAATAATTAAGAGATGCTGAGACAAGCATGCCCTGACGAATGTCATGGGTTCAGCATGACAAAATATTTTATTCTTTTTTAAATACCCCTTTCATTTTACACAAATCTTGCCAAAAAGGCAATTATTCGCTATGATTTGAAAGAAATTGATTAAGGCCCCTTCGTCTAGTGGTTAGGACATTAGGTTTTCATCCTAAAAACAGGGATTCGATTCCCCTAGGGGCTACAAAAAATTCGCCCATTGGCGTTTTTTGTTTTCCATTTGCCTAAAGATTTTTTTTGATTTATAATTTAGATATATGAAAAATTTGTTGAATAAGTTTAAAATCAAAAAAGAACTAACAAATCCCGCTAAAAAATCAGCTTCGGTTGAAATTGCTCCCAAAAAGGACTATGAAGATTGGTTGACTAAAGAACAAGAAGGGCAATTAGTGGTTGATGTTTATCAAACGCCGAAAAATATTGTCATTAAATCAACGGTGGCGGGACTCAGGCCAGAAGACCTTGACATTTCTTTAGCCAATGATATGATAACCATTCGCGGCAAACGTGAAAAGTGCGAGGAAGTTAAAGAAGAAGATTATTTTTATAAAGAATGTTATTGGGGCGGTTTTTCTCGCTCAATTATTTTGCCGGCTGAAGTCAAAGCTGACCAAGCAAGGGCTGAATTAGAAAACGGCATTTTAACGATTATCTTACCTAAAGTTAAAGAAACTAAGATTAATATTGAAAATAAAGATTAATAAGCTGCCTTCCTAATTTATTTAGACAATTTATGATCGAAAAATTTTTTGAGGAGGACATAAGACAACCAAAAATTGAAAAACCAGAAACAGAGAAACCAATTGAAAAATTAAAATTTGTCAAATGTACAATTGAACATTTAGATGAAAAAATGGCCCAGATTAAGTTAGAAGATGGTCAAATTATTAATTGGCCGAAAGAGAAACTGCTGGAAAATTCTCAAGAGGGTGATGAAGTTGAACTTAGTTTACTTGGTAAAGAAGAATTAGCCAAAGAAATCCTAAATACTATTTTGAAACCAAGCGAAGAAAATGAATAAATTAACTCAGCAAAAAAATTTTCCAAATAGCAAAAAACGATGGCTAACATTGATTGCCATCGTTTTTTTGATTTTAATCTTGATAATGCCGTTTATGGCTGTTGGCTTGGCAAATAAAATTTATCAAGGCAAAATTTTTTACAATATCTGGATTAATGGGATAAATTTAAGTGGCCAAACCCAAGAGGAAGCAACAACGCTCCTTAAAAAAAAAGCGGATGAAGTTTTTAAGCCAGGTTTTGAATTCGTTGCCCGGGACAAAATCGTCACTCTTCAGGCCGATGTGGTTTCACCGACTGATCCGGATTTAACCAGAGAAATTCTGAGCTTTAATAATGAAAAAACCGTTGCTTCTGCCTATGGCGTTACCCGCGGCAAGAATTCCTGGCAAAATTTCAAGGAAAAATTAACTTTATTTTTTAGCCCCAAAAATTTAGCGGCTCAGTTTAATTTTAATGACCAAGAAATTTTAACAATTTTAAAAGATAATTTTTCAACACTGGAAAGCCCGGCCCAAAGTGCTGATTTGGTTGTTACTGCCAATTCGCCCTTGGATTTTGAAATTAAACCGGCCAAGCTTGGCACGATTTTTGATTATGACAAGGCCTTGGCTGATTTTAAAAATAATTTAACTAATTTTAAAAACAATCGTGTTGAATTGGCAACTATTACTGATTATCCAAAAATTAAAGAATCTGAGGCCTCGCAATTAATTCCTCAAGCCAAAGAAATTATTAAATTAGCCCCCTTAAATTTAACTTATGAAAAAAAGAAATGGAAAATTGATGAAAAAACCCTGACTGACTGGTTAACCGCTCGTAAAGAAGAAAATGTCTTTCTTGATCTTAATGAAACTAAAGTTACTGAATTTTTAGAAAAAATAGCTGAAGATGTTAATGTTGAAGTTAAAGAAGCTAAATTTAAAATTGTCGCTGGTAGGGTCCGTGAATTTCAGCCAAGTTCCCCTGGTAAAAAACTCAATTTTGACCAAACTTTAAATAATTTAAGAAAAAAATTTTGGGGGGAAAAACAACAAGAGGTAGAACTTGTGGTTGAGACCATTGAAGCCAAAACTGACATTGCTGATATTAATGAATTAGGCATTGCCAAACTAATCGGCGTGGGCAAATCCAATTTTAAAGGCAGTCCGAAAAATCGCCGTCATAATATCAAAGTGGGTAGTGAAACTCTAAATGGACTCTTAATTAAACCAAATGAAGAATTCTCTTTAGTTGGGGTCTTGGGCACAGTTGATGCCTCAACCGGTTATCTGCCGGAATTGGTGATCAAAGGCAATAAAACCATTCCTGAATACGGTGGTGGACTTTGCCAAATTGGCACCACGATGTTTCGCACCGCGCTTTATACCGGCCTACCAATTACTGAAAGAACTAATCACTCTTATCGCGTGGTTTATTATGAACCAGCTGGTATGGATGCCACAATTTATAATCCTAAACCGGATTTGCTTTTTATCAATGATACCGGCCATTATATTTTACTCCAGACCAAAATTGAAGGAGATGAGCTAATTTTTGAAATGTGGGGCACCACTGATGGCCGCCAAATTAAAATTGAAAATCCGCCGCGCCTTTTTAATATCACTAAACCGCCACCAATGAAAGAAATTGAGACCGAAGAGCTACCGCCCGGCGAGAAAAAATGCACGGAAAAAAGCCACAACGGCGCTGATGCGGCTTTTACCAGTAAAGTAACCTATCCTGACGGTAAAGTTTTGGAGGAAGTCTGGCGCAGCCACTATCGGCCCTGGCAGGCAGTTTGTTTGGTTGGCAAAGCCAAAGAAGAACTCAATACGCCGACTGAAAATAACAATCAATCGGTTTTGCCCAATATAAAAAATCCAACGGCGACGAGCAGCACCCCTTAAAAATTGTCATCCCGGACTTGATCCGGGATCCAAAAATTTCTCCTGGATTCCTGCTTCCGCAGGAATGACAGAACACAAAATATAGATAGCAAAAATAAAAAAGGGCGAGATTTTTGTCTCTACCCTTAAACACGAAAAAAAATAATCAATAACACTTACATCAATTTCTTCCTAAGACTAAACTGCAGACAAGAAAATTTTTAAAAGGCGGGATCTAGATCACTCCGGATCTGCCTCCTAAAAATTCCCATGCTTATCGTGTCTGCAGGTTACTCCCAAGAAGCTTTTTAAAAACTCTTTTTAAGAACAATTTATCTTAACATAAATAAAAAAGTTTGTCAAGCCGC
>JAGUWE010000034.1 GCA_020062525.1 Patescibacteria group bacterium
AGCGAGTGATGGGAGTCGAACCCACGTCTTCAGCTTGGAAAGCTGACATAATAGCCGTTATACTACACTCGCAATTTGGCAGGCGGGGAAAGCTAAGGTAATAGCCGTTATACGACACCCGCTTATTAGAACTATCCCTTGTGTTCCATTTCTTCCGCCGCCATTGCCTCGTCTTTGGTCCGATGGATCGTGCCGTCCGGATGATGCGCCGGGGAATAGATGGTATAGAGTCTGAGCGGTTTTTCCGAAGAAGTATTAATGACGTTGTGCCAAGTTCCTGCCGGCACGATAACCGCAAAACCGTCACTGATTTCATGTTCGTCTATGTTGTCAAAAATAATTTTTCCTTCGCCCGCGTCAATCCTGAAAAACTGGTCGTTGTCCGGATGAACTTCATTGCCGATTTCCTCGTTGGGCTTTAAGCTCATCAAAACCAACTGACTATGCGGAGCCGTGTATAAAACTTTTCTAAAGTTTTTGTTTTGTAAAGTTTCGTTTTCAATGTTGGTTACATAACCAGCCATAAATTTTAAAATTAATAATTAAATTATTAAATGGTGGCGTCTTTTGGAAGTGGGGCAAAGATGGGGTGAGGGGCGGAGTTAAAAATAAAAAGGTGGCGGATGATCTTAGAATTTTAAGGTCTTTGTATTTCTAATTTAGCATAAGAGCAATTAAAAGTAAATTACTCTTGACCCCGCACCTTTTTCAGCGAAAAATTTGCGGTTATTGAAGGAAGTAAGGCGAAGCCGCCTATCGGTTTTGGTTATCTATTACCACAAGTCTTCACAAAAAAAGATGCGGGGTTGACTAAAATTTTCCCACTTGATAATATTATAATATACCTACACCTGTGGTCGGGGTGTTAATAAATTGACTAATTATTAATTTAATTTTAAAAATATGACTGCCCAAAAAGAAAAAACCCTTATCAATTTTAAAAAAGCCCGGGGTCTAATATCTAAAATTATCAAAATGGTTGAAGCCAATGAATACTGCATTGATATTATGCAGCAAAATTTAGCGGTGATAGGACTTTTGAAATCCGCTCATCAAATGTTGATGGAAAATCACCTTAACACTTGTTTTAAAAAGGCGATGGAAACAAAAGACGGAAGAAAGAAACAGGAAATGACCGACGAAATTTTAAAAGTAACCAGATTATTTAATAAATAAATATGATTAAAAAAATTAATATAAAGCTTAGTGGTTTGCACTGTCAAAGTTGCAAAACATTAATTGAAACGGAATTTAAAAATTTGCCCGGAGTCAAAAGCATTTCTGTTAATTATCCGGACGGAAAAACTGAAATTGAGTTTGATGGAGAAGTGATTTCAAGACAAGAAATTTTTAAAAAAATTAACGAATTAGGCTATCAAGTTAATGAAAGTATAAAGAAACACGATAAGAAAATAAGCTCATGGCTGGTTGCGGTAATTTTGTTAATTTTATTTGTCATTCTTTATTTTTTAATCACGCGATTCGGCTTTTTTGAAATACTTTCTCGCCTGAATGAAAAGAATCTTGGTTATGGTCTAATATTTTTAATAGGTCTTTTAGTCGGCTTTCATTGTATTGGGATGTGCGGAGGCTTAGTCGTAGCATATACTGCCAAATATATTAAAGATGGAAAAAGACAAAGCGTCCCGTTACCACATCTCCAATATAATATTGGCAGATTAATCTCATACACAGCTATAGGAGGAGCGCTCGGGGGTATAGGTTCTTTTTTCGGTATTAATCCGATTTTTAATGGAGTGGTAATAATAATGGCCGGGGTTTTTATGATTTTGATGGGCTTATCATTTATTAAACAATGGCAATTACTTGAAAAAATAAAAATCAGAACCCCGCAATTTATAGCCAAATGCCTTTTTAACAAAAAGAATAAAGAAAAATCTAAGGGTCCTTTTGTTATTGGTCTGCTGAATGGTTTTATGCCCTGCGGACCGCTCCAAGCCATAGAACTTTATGCCCTGTCTAACTGGTAGCTTGATTCTTGGAGCATTGAGTATGGGAGTTTTTGCGTTAGGAACAATCCCCGTAATGTTTATTTTGGGGTTATTTATTTCCTCTATTGGCCAGAATTATATCCACAAGATCGTTAAAGTTTCCGGCGTGTTAGTGATAATTCTGGGGTTATTAATGTTAAATCGGGGATTAAGTAATTTTGGGTTTGTATATACCCGCCTTTGACTAATTCTAAGCAGGTTATAAACCAATCGAATGGGCAATATCAAGAAGTAAAAATGGATGCAATTTCTAGCGGATACCAGCCAAATATTTTATATATCAAAAGGGGGTTGCCAGTACGCTGGATTATAAATGTAAAAAGAACGGGATGTAATAACACAATATTAGTTGATTCTTTGGGAATAAATAGAGATTTACAAAACGGAGAGAATATTATTGAGTTTACTCCGCCAGACAATTTGAAAGAAATTAAATTTTCTTGCGGGATGAAAATGATCTGGGGTAAGTTTATAATATTAGATAAATAATATGACAAAAACAATCTTAAAAATTTTTGGGATGTCCCGAAATTGTCTGCGAGATATTTATCGAGCAGTTACAATTTTGAGGATCCCGTTATCTTCGCCATCGAATTATTTTTTAATCACGGCGGACAAGACGGGATCGCGAAAATCTAATCGCTCGCCACAAGTCTCGCGAAGATTTTCGGGACATTGCGCTTCTTAATGTTATGAAAAAAGAAATCCTCAAAATAAAAGGAATGCACTGTGTCAGTTGCGCGGCAAATATAGAAAACGCCCTTAAAAAAGAAGGGGGCATTAAATCTGTTAATATTAATTTCGCTACAGAAAAAGCTTATTTAGAGTTTGACTTGATTGAGATAAGCATCGCCCGAATTCAAAAAATAATCGAAAAATCGGGATACAAAGCGAGTGAGGAAACAATAGAAGAAGTTCACGATCATCACAAAGATGAAAACGTCGCAGAAATTAAAAAACTAAAGAGGCGCTTTATCGCCGCCTTCTTTTTTAGTTTGCCCATTATCTATATGGTGATGGGCGAAATGACTGGCTTGCCGATGCCGATAATTTTTGAAAAGTACGGAACCGTTATTCAATTTGTTTTAACAACAGCCGTCATTGTTTCTTGTTTTAATATTTGGACTTCTGGTTTTAAAAATTTATGGCGCTTGGCGCCCAATATGGATTCCCTTATTTTTATTGGTACGGCTATCGCTTATTTTTATAGTTTAACTATATCTATTTTGATATTTTTGGGCACAAAAATTGAAGCGCATCTTTATTATGAAAGTGCAGCCTTAATTTTAGTTTTCATCTCTTTGGGTAGATATCTTGGAACAATAACCAAAGGAAAGACAAGCGAAGCAATTAAAAAATTAATTGGACTTCGACCAAAAGAAGCGATTACTATAAAAAATGATGAAGAAACAAAAATTCCCATCTCTGAAGTAAAGGTTGGGGATATTATTTTAGTCAGACCCGGCGAGAAAATTCCGGTAGACGGAATTGTTGTTGATGGCTATTCCGGCGTTGACGAAAAAGCAATTACCGGTGAAGGTATCCCCATTGAGAAAAAAAAAGGCGACGAGGTAATCGGCGCGACTATTAACAAAACCGGCGTTTTAAAATTTAAAGCAACGAGGGTAGGCAAAGATATGGTGTTGGCTCAAATTATTAAGATTGTTGAAGAAGCGATGGGTTCTAAAGCCCCAATTCAACTTTTAGCTGATAAAGTTTCTTTTTATTTTGTTCCGACAGTAATTGGAACTGCTATTTTAAGTTTTATTATTTGGTTGCTAATCGGCCAACCGCTAACCTTTGCTTTAATGATTTTTATAGCAGTTTTAATATCGCTTGTCCTTGCGCCTTGGGACTAGCCACGCCTACTGCGGTTATGGTGGGAGCGGGACTAGCGGCTCAAAATGGTATTTTAATTAAAAACGGCAAAGCCTTGGAGATAGCACGGGACGTAAATATGATTATTTTTGATAAAACAGGAACGCTAACCAAAGGCGAGCCGGTTGTTACTGATATTGTAGAAATTTCAAATCCCCTGCCTCGCCGGCAGGCAGGCGAATTTAATATTTTACAAATAGCCGCTTCTATAGAAAAAAATTCAGAGCACCCATTAGCTCAAGCAATTGTTAAAAAGGCGATAGAGAAAAAAATTGAGTTATTGGAAGTAAAAAATTTTCAAGCCATTCCCGGCTACGGCGTTTCAGCTGAATTAGAAAATAAAAAAATTATATTAGGAACAAAAAAATTAATGGCTGATAATCAAATTAATCCGGCTGTCGCAGAAGAAAAATCGGCCGCTTTAGAAAATCAAGGCCAGACAATAATGATGCTATCTTTTGATGGCAAGATAGTTGGTCTAATTGCCGTTGCCGATACACTAAAAAAATATTCAAAAGAAGCGGTTAAAATGCTTCGTCAAATGGGCAAGCAGGTTGCCATTATTACCGGCGACAATCAACGCGTCGGTCAAGCGATTGCTAAAGAGTTGGGAATTGATAAAGTTTTGGCCGAAGTGTTGCCGCAAGAAAAGTCGGCAGAAATAAAAAAATTGCAAGAAGAAGGAAATATTGTTGCAATGGTTGGCGATGGGATAAACGACGCGCCGGCTTTAGCCCAGGCTGATTTAGGAATTGCTTTGGGTTCCGGAACCGATGTAGCAATGGAAACGGGTGAAATTGTTTTGATAAAAGACGATTTACGAGATGTGGTAACTGCTATTGATTTAAGTAGATATACTCTAAGAAAAATCAAACAAAATCTTTTCTGGGCTTTCTTTTATAACAGCATTGGCATTCCCATTGCCGCCGGAGTTTTGTATCCGTTAACCGGTTGGCTTCTCAACCCGGCAATTGCCGCCTTGGCAATGGCTTTCTCTTCGGTCAGCGTTGTTTCCAATACTCTTTTAATGAAAAGATATAAACCAAAAAATTTTTCAGAGTAAAGCCCCGAGCGAGGCAAATCACGCTGTAAATAAACTTTGGTGGAGATACCGGGAATTGTCAGCCCGAGGCTGATCTCCGCCCGAGGCGGATGCTCCTCGGGAGTACGCCTTGGGCGGAAACCCGGAACTGAGCAATGCGCCCCGCACTAAAAATTATAGTGGTGTCTGCTGGACGAAATCAGAACCCATTTTGAGCAAAATCCTGACGCTGATTGACGCAAAATTGCCTCGCGATTTTATTATTGGCGAGCGGGCAAAAGATTTCCT
>JAGUWE010000085.1 GCA_020062525.1 Patescibacteria group bacterium
GCTTCATTTCCCGCCAAAGCGACGGCGTTGCCCTCGCGGAGCGAAGCCCAGCCCCGCCATTGGCGGGGCTGGGCGAGCGAACCTTCTCATCTTCAAAAAGTGAGTTCGTATCTAGTTTCTTGGCTCCGCGGAGCAGACGACGTTCGAACCTATTGGAGTACTACAAGAGAATATTTTGAGATACCGGCTTTAATTACTCCTTAAACTACCCTACCCTGCCACTCACTGTTTCTTAATGGGAGAATGATTTCAAGTTTTTCTTTGGCGGCAAATTAAATTTATAATCCTTGAAAAACTTTCTGAAATTCCAATTGAGTAGATTGAATCTCTTTCTCTATTTCCGACAATTCTCCAGCAATTTTTGTCCATTGATTAAGTTTAGCTTCGTCGGGATTATTCCAGTCAATTTGCAAGCCAAGAGTAATAAGTTCAATTAGTTTTTTATTATGCCTATCCCTAACTTCCATAGCTTTACCATAAAAAATTGCAGCCTGTTTTTCCTGCTCACTTGTAAACAATTGAGAATTTTCTTCTGCAAAAGCTTTCATTTCGTTTATTTTTGGTTGCAACGCTTGTGTTGCAGATAAAACTTTTTGCAAGGCACCTTTCATTTCTGTCCACTCCTGTGCATCAAGAACATTCAACAAGTATTGAGTAGCAGTTTTAGCTTCATTATTCAAAGTTATAAATTCTTGATTTTTTTCATTTAATTCAGAAAGGGAAGAGCTTTGTTGGGGATTTAATTGATTGGTTGTTGGTTTAAATAAAACCATGAGAACGGAAATAACCATCCCCAAAAATATGACCGCAAAAATAATATTTATTATCAGTTTCACTTTTTTGTTTTCTGGCCTTTCAACTTTACCCCGTCGTCTTATTAAATCAGCAATCCACAAAACCAGAAAATATGTAACACTGGTGTCCAATATAATCCGCACGAAAGTTATAAAAAAGGCTGAAAGTGCCGAGAGAGATTGCGGTTTGATATTTTGTTCAAGCGAACCAAACATAGCCGCAAGAAACGCAAAAATAAGTAAATATTTCCCGTAGCTATGCTTATTACTTTTTACTTCGATTTTTTCTTGTTCCATAAATTTATTTAGTTTTATAGTTCTTTGAAAATTTATTTTTTCTTGTATAGATTACTCTATTTTACTTTTTAATAAACACAAATTTCCGGCTCTATTTTTAATTCATTCTTTATCCACTCTTCAGCACTATATATATCTCCCACTTCATCAATTAATCCGTTTTCTTTAGCGGCTTTTCCCAGCATGGTAGAGCCGTCTGCTAATTTCTCAATTTTCTCAATATCTAATTTTCTATTCTCAGCCACTCTTTTTACGAAAGCTTCGTGCAATATCTTTATATCTCTCATAAAGAGCTCTTTTTCTTCGGCCGTTAATTCCTTGTCTGGGCTTCCCGTATCTTTGAATTTGCCCGAGGACAATTGCTGATAAATTATACCCTCTTCTTTATTTTGTTGAGAATAATCCAAATAAGACATTGTGATCCCAATTCCTCCAACATCTGACATCTCGCTGGCATATATCCTATCAGCACCTGAAGCTATAAGATAAGCTCCGGAAACAGCGCCTTCTCTTATAACCGCTATGGTCGGTTTCGTCATTTTCTTCAAAGCATTCATTATTTCTTCTGAAGCTACGGGGTATCCACCATAAGAGTCTATTTCTACGATTACGGCTTTTATGTTATTGTCTTTTTCTATTTCATCAATGTAGGCAACTATTTCTTCTGACGATACCGAATCTGAAATGGTTGGATCCGATTCCTCCGGACAAGATGGCTCTGCCAAATAAGTAACTATATCTCCATGTATATTGATTACTGCCACATTGCTTCCCTCTGGACACACCGCTGAATATTCGGGATATTCTCCAAAATAATAATTGTACTGGTCGTACCAATACATCGCTATCGTCGAAATTATAGCAAGCAAGAAAATTGTTTTTAAAATTATCTTAATTTTTTCTTTCATAGATTAATTTATTCTTCTCTTCTCATCTCGTCGCTTAATATGAGTTTCTCATCGGCAAATTCATCGCAATAATCATGGCAAGTAAAAATTAATACTTGATGTTGTTCTGTTAGTTTCTTACATAACTCTAAAGCTTTTGCCCTTCTTTTAGGGTCAAAATGAGCAAATGGATCATCCATGAAAATTGGTAAGTTCCTTCCCGGAGTAAGAATTTCTGCTAACGCGAATCTTGCTGCTAAAAAGAGTTGATCTAGGGTTCCACTTGAAAGTTCTTGATAAGAACTTTGAGCATCTATCCAATCATTTTTTTTATCAGACCACAACGTCATATCTAAATTTTCACCTAACCTTATCTTATTATATCTACCATTTGTAATGTATGATAAATTTTCACCAATTTTTAGGCCGAGATCATCTGAAACATCTTTAATAGTTTGAATTCTGGCTCTAAATAGCATCTCTGCAATTATACTATCGATCTCTATTTTTCTTTTGAGTTTATAAATTTCTTCTTTTTTAAAAGATAATTTTTCTTCAAGATCGACAACATCTTCGGCTCCTACGTTTTCATTTTCTTTAATATTTATTTCTAAAAATTCCTTTTCCCCTTCTAATTTAGGCAAGTTCTCCTTTAGTTTTTTAAGTTCTGATTCTTTTTTCAAAAACTCTTCGCCTGTGCATTTAAACATTTCTAATCTTTCGAATTCAGCATGGTAAATGGCTAAGTTTTTCGCTACAGCCTTTTTTTCTTCTTCTAGCTCCTCCTCTTCTTTCAATTCTTCTAATGCTCCTAAATTCTTATCTACCGATTCTTTGAGTTGCTCACGTTTATTATTTAATTTTTCTACTTCTGTCTCTAAAACTGGACTGACCCCCGAAATTTGGACACCTTGTTAAGATAAGATTTGGGTGGTAAGATGAAATCATATGGAGAACAAAAAACCAAGGAGAAAATTTAC
>JAGUWE010000063.1 GCA_020062525.1 Patescibacteria group bacterium
ATTTATTCTCCTAATTTTAATTTTTTCTTGGTCTTGATATACCAATTTTCAATGCCATTGAAACGGTCAGAGGAATTAGCAATATAGATATTGTCTAAGTTTAGGCCTTTGATTTTTTTGTCAACCGCGTAATAATAAATCGGTCGGTAGAGAAAGATGGCCGGAATTTCTTCGGTGAGAATGTTTTGAAAATAAACATATTTGTCATGGCGGGCTTTTAGATCCGTGGTGGCGCGGGCTTCTTCCAAAATTTTATCAGCTTCTTTATTGGCAAACTGGCTTAAATTAAAGCCGCTAGCGGCAATTTGCGAAGAATGCCAAAAAGGATAAAGATCAGCATCCAATCCCAAGTTTTCGCCATAAAGCAAAATTTCATAATCGTGAGCGCGAAAGATTTTTTCCTGCGCTTCGGTTGGCTCAATTGGCTTGATTTCAACTTTAATGCCAACATCCTCCCAATAATTTTTAATTACCTGAGCTAAATGTTGATTCAATTCTTTGTTAATAATGGTTAAAGTTAGTTTTAGTTCTCTTTCTTCTTTGTTTTCTTTCTTTTTATAAAATTTGTCTTCGGGTTTTAATTTTTGCCAGCCCAGGGATTCAATGGTTTTTTTGGTCTTAGCCGGATCATATTCATAAGTTTTTAAGTCCTCTTTGTAGCCAACAAAATCCGGCAGAATCGGCCCGTTGATCAACTCGGCATTACCGGCAAGGTTTTGGCTGACAATTTTTTCTTTATCTAAACTATAAGCCAAGGCCTGGCGGAAATTTTTATTTTTCAAAAGATCATTTTTCTGATTGATAAAAAGAGCGGTATACTGGGGAATTTTAAGAGTGTAGAAATTTAAACTCTCTTTTTTGGCTAATTCCTCTTTTTGCTCAAAAGTCAGAAACGATAACCCTTCAATAGTTTTATTTTTTAGTGCCAGAAGAGCATCATCTTTGGCATCAAAAAAGACAAAAGTGATTTTATCCAGATAAGGTTTTTGGTCATAATAATTTTCATTTCGTTCTAATGTATAAGATTTAATTTTTCCACTTTTATCTCGGTTAAAAACTTTAGCTTGGAAGGGTCCTGAGCCAAGGGGTGAGATTAAATTATAGTCAGCTAACCCAGCCGTGGCTGGCTCAATATCTTCCCAGATATGGCGGGGCAAGATACCAAAGGTCAAAAGTGAAAGAAAGGGGGCATAGGGTTCTGTGAGTTTAAATTTGACCGTTTGATCATTAATTTTTTCGATTTCTACTCCTTGAAAATTGACCGAAAGAGGGCTTTTAAAATTAGGATTTTTTATACTTTGGAAAGTAAAGATTACATCTTCAGCATTTAATTTTTCGTCGTCTTGCCAATGAATATTCTTTTTTAACCAAAGTGTATAATTTTTTTGATCTGAACTAAGTTCATTTTTTTCAGCTAAGTCACCAACTATTTTTTGTTGAGCATCGTATTTAAGCAGTCCTGAAAAAATCAATCTTGATAAGTCCATATCAATATCGGCTGTTTGAGAAAGAATTGGATTAATATATTTTGGTCCACCAATTACTCCTTCGGTGTAATCACCGCCTTGACCGGGGACGATTTTAAGGTGAGCGGTGTAAAAACGCCAACCCAAAAAAAGAAAACTGATTAAGGAAAGGGCAATTAAAAGTTTAATTGTTTTTTTCTCTTTGACTGATAAAACTACAGGCAACATCTTAAACTGCAGGATTTTAGGTAAATCAAACTTTTGCCTAATTGAAAAGACCAGTTTTTTATCCAGGTCTTTTTGTTTTAAGAGATTGAGTTGAGTTTTTTTTAAGCCCTGTCCCTTGCTTAGTAGATAATCTTTAACTCTAAGCGCTAGGTTTTTAAAGCAGTTTAATATTTTTTTAATGAGAGCAACTGCTTTTTTAAAATAAGTTGGCATAAAAGAGAAAGAACTCTTTGTGATTTAAGTTAGCCCTACCAAATCACCATTACTAGTCCTAAACCAAAGAAAATAAAAGCCAGAATAATACTGGCAAGAAAAAGAAATTTTTCAATGCCGCGTTTGGTGCGGTAAAAACCGCCTTCGCCGCCAAAGACGGTGCTTAAGCCACTGCCTCTTTGCTGAAGCAAAATAACAATAATTAATAAAACAGCGGTAATAGCTTGAATTAAACTCAGATATTTCATAATTGAAACACAAAATTAACGAATAATTACGAATTAAGACGAACAATCTAACAACCTCAGCTTATCAGATAAGATTATTTTGGTCAAGAATTTTTTTTGAAATAAGTTTTTTTAATTTTACAACACTTTTGCCACTGACTTTCATTTTAGGATGGCGTTTTTTTTGGCGAGCACGGAGTTTTTTTTCCAATTTTTCTTGCCAATTGTTATGGTGATTCATATTTTGAGAGCGTTGAATAATTATTTAGGGGGCAGGATTAGTTTTTAAAACACGCTCGGCAGTTAGTGCTTACTTAATCACTGTTCCTACCCCGCCTCGCTCACACTCGCCCCGGCTTTTTAGTTTTTATCTTAATCAATCTTCCTTAGCCGGGGCTCGCGATGGTTTTAAAAACTAATCCTGCCCCCTATCTAACAAAATAATATCATTATTCAACGGTTTCATTATTATTAGACACTATGTATAATATATAGTATAATATAATAAATTTTCAATTACCAATTTTAAATTTTAAAATTAAATTTTATTAGAGATTTCCCCCTTTGTAAAAGGGGGATTAAGGGGGATTTTTAAATCCTCCCTGAGCACTCCTTTAGTAAAAGAGGGAATAACAAATTGATTTTTATGATAGAAATTAGAATTCATGGCCGTGGCGGTCAAGGAGTGGTGACAGCGGCCGAACTTATTGCTACAGCCGCTTTTTATGATGGAAAATTTGCCCAAGCTTCCCCCTTTTTTGGCGTAGAACGTCGCGGCGCCCCGATTGAGGCCTATGCCCGAATAGATGATAAAGAAATTCGGCTTCGCCAGCATATTTATAAGCCAGATTTTATAATTGTCCAAGACGCGACGCTGTTGGGTTCGGTTGATGTTTTGGCTGGTGCTAAAAAAGAAACAAAGGTAATTGTTAATACAGAAAAGGACTTGTCGAAATTATTACCAAAAATAAAAAAAGGCCAGCTTTACAGTTTGCCAGCTACTCAAATTGCCATCAAAGCCATTGGCAAGCCGCTTATTAATACTGCATTAGTGGGCGCGTTTGCTGCGGTTAGCGGTTTGATTAAAATTAGTTCAATTGAAAAGGCGATTAAGGAAAGATTTCCAACTAAATTAGTTCAAAAAAACATTGAGGCAATGAACTTGGCCTATAAATCGGTGTACCACTAGATTTAACTAAAAACTAAAAGCGCAAAACTAAAAACTACAACTAAAAACTAAAAAGTTTTAAGTTTAGATAATTTTTTATGAAATATTCAATTCAAGCTGAACCCTCTACCACTGTTAGAAACAAAACCGGCTCTTGGCGTGTGTTGCAACCAATTTTTGATTCGGAAAAATGCACCGCTTGCGGGACTTGCGAACGCGTTTGTCCAGAAGGTATAATTTCCCCAAGTGGTACAACCAACTCAACTGGCAAAATTTATCGCCAGACCGATTATAATTTTTGTAAAGGTTGCGGGATTTGCGCCAGCGAGTGCCCGGCGAAAGCGATTATTATGAAATTAGAGACTAATTGAGATTGTTGTGATTATTGAGATTATTAAGATTATTAGGATTTGAATATGCGATATCAAAATTCTTTTAGACAATTGGTTGTTTGGCAAAAGGGGAAGGAATTAGCTTTATTAGTTTATAAGATTACGAAGGATTTTCCCGCAGAAGAAAGGTTTGCTATGACATCGCAAATGAGAAGAGCGGCTTATTCTTTTTTGGCCAATGTCGCCGAAGGCAATTCTAAAAATCATCAACGCGACAGACTTAACTTTTTCAATATCGCCAAAGGATCATTGACTGAACTTGATTGTTTTGCCGAGCTCGCCTATGAATTAAAGTATATTAAAGACATTGAATACCAAAAACTTTTAGAGTATGTCAATAAAGCAGGATATTTATTATCCCAGTTTATTAAATCACAGAAATAATATGCAATCCCAAAGATCCCAAATATCTCACCAATCTCAACGATCTCAAAAATTTCAAACATCCCAATCATCCCAACAATCCCAATCATCCCAATTCCTCGAGGGTTCTCGGGCCATTGCCGAAACAATTAAACTTATCAAACCGGCGGTGATTTCAGCTTATCCGATTACGCCGCAGACACATATTGTTGAGGATTTAGCCAAATTCAAAGCGGACGGAGAGTTATCTTGCGAATATATTCAAGCCGAATCAGAATTTGCCGCGGCTTCAATTGTTTTAGGCGCTTCGGCCACGGGAGTGCGGGTTTACACTGCTACCAGTTCGCAAGGATTGCTTCTGATGGCCGAGGTAATTTTTAATATTGCCGGTATGCGGTTGCCGGTGGTTTTAACCTGCGCTAATCGGGCAGTTTCGGCGCCTATCAACATTTGGAATGATAGCCAAGACGTGATGACAATTCGCGATGCTGGCTGGCTTTTGTTTTTTGCCGAGAATAATCAGGAAGCAGTTGATTTGCATTTATTAGCTTACAAGATTGCTGAACAAATAAATTTACCCGTAATGGTTAATGTTGATGGTTTTGTTTTGACTCATACTTGGGAGCCGGTTGAAATTCCCGAAAAAGACCAAGTTAATAAATTTTTGCCAAAATATAATCCCCCCTCGGGCACTTATTTGGACCCGGCCAATCCTAAGACATTCGGCGCTTTTGCTACGCCTGCCTATTATATGGAAATCCGCCAGGAACTTCAGGACGATTTAATAGCTTCAAAAAAAATAATTAAAAACGAATTTCAAAATTTTAAAAAAACTTTTGGCCGTAGCCATGATTTGGTAGAATATTATGGGCCGAAAAACGCCAAGACAGTTTTGGTAGCGATGGGGTCGGTGGTGGGGACGATGAAAGAAGCAATCGAAGAAATTAATTTCCAATTTCCAATTTCCAATTTCCAAAAAAAGGTAGGAATATTAAAAATTACTTGTTTTCGGCCGTTTCCAAATGAGGAGATTTTAAAATTTTTGAAGCCGGCCAGATATGTTGCGGTGTTGGATAAATCAATTTCTTTGGGTGCCGAAGGAGTTTTGGCTTCGGAAATTAAAGCTGCTTGCTTTGGCAAAACCAAAGCCAAGATTCAGAGTTTCATTATTGGACTGGGTGGACGGGATGTAACCAAAGAAATGGTTGGGAAAATTGTTAAGATTGTTCAGGGCAAAGATGAGAAGATGAGGTTTGTAGGGAAATAATAATTAAATTCAAAAATCAAAAATCAAAATGCAAAATGACAGTGTAAAATTAAAAAATAATAAAATAATATCATTGCGAGGAGTCCGCCAGCTGGCGGACGACGAAGTCATGCCAAAGGAAGATCCGCCATTGGTGGACAATCTCGTTTAATCAAATGAAATACAATAAGATTGCCACGCTTTTCGCCAATTGGCGAAAAGCTCGCAATGACACCTTCAAGGAACTTTTTAAAAATTTATTATCAAACTTATGCTCCTTTTCTCTAAAAAATTATTTTCCATTTTATTTCTCGTTTTCCTTTTCCAGTTTTTTTGTTTCAGTTTTGTTTTAGCCGTTGACATTGAGTTTACTCCTCAGGTCGGTATTCCGGGTACTGAATTTACGAAAGGGGCTAAATTGAAAATAGGTGACACGACAGCCAAGATCGGCGAATATATTAAGGCGTTTTATGTTTTTGGCATTAGCTCTTTGGCGATTCTTTCAGTGGTGATGATTGCCTGGGG
>JAGUWE010000051.1 GCA_020062525.1 Patescibacteria group bacterium
TTCCAATTTTCATACGATCGTGGGAATAATGGAATTTTGTTGGGGTTAAAAATTATTGTGTAGATTTTTTAATTAAATAAGATTGCGATGAGTTTAGTAAGCCAAACCAAAGAAATCTGTCAAAAATTCAATCTAAGACCATCTCGGAAATACGGCCAGAATTTTTTGATTGAACAAAATACACTGGCTAAAATTATTCGCTTGGCCGAAATTCGGCCAAGCGATTTGGTTTTGGAAATTGGCACTGGTTTGGGGTTTTTGACTAAGGCCTTAGCTTCGCAAGCGGGTTTTGTGATTACGGTGGAATCAGATAAGAATTTTTTTAGTTTTTTAGAAAATGATTTCCAGGGCTTAGCCAATGTTGAATTAATCAAAGGAGATATTTTAAATCCTAAAACTCAAGAAAGACTTTGGGAGATATTAGCCGATAAAAATTATAAAGTAGTAGCTAATCTTCCCTATCAAATTACTTCGGCCTTACTTCGATTTTTTTTAACCAGCGTTCAGCCACCGCAGCAGCTGATTTTGATGGTCCAAAAAGAAGTGGCTAAGCGCCTAACGGCTCAACCGCCGCAAATAAACCTTTTGGCTCTTTCGGTTAATTTTTATGCTCAAGTGAAAATTTTATCCTACTTCAGCCGCCATAATTTTTGGCCACGGCCCAAAGTTGACAGCGCGTTGATTAAGTTAAAAGTTAAAAGTCAAAAGTCAAAAGTTACGGCCGAGGAAGACAAATTATTTAGATTGATTAAAATTGGTTTTAGCCGCAAAAGAAAAAAGTTAATTAACAATTTAGCCAGTGACTTAAAAATAGAGAAAGGCAAATTGGCCCGAACTTTTTCCCAGTTGGGCTGGAAAGAAAATATAAGAGCCGAGAATTTAAGTTTGGAAGATTGGATGAAGTTATTAGAGAAAATATTAGATATCAAGAGATAAATTTCTATTAATTTCGCACAACTGCTTTCAATAAGTTTCTGAAATTCATAGAAATTAATAGAAACTCATAAAAACTGTTTGATGCTTGACATCCCTGTCCTTTTCTTTTATTTTATGGTATAATGTATTTATATAATAATGTATGGCGGAACGAAAGAGTAAAAAAAAAGAGGATTTAATTTTAATCTTCCTCATCATTTTGGGTTTGGGGGCTTTGGTCTTAGGTTTTCAACAATTTCAAGCGACAATCAAAGGTAATTTAGCTCCTCAGTCCAATGTGGCCGGTCTTAATGAAGAAGAAGAGCAGTTAAAAAAACTTTTGGCTTTAAAAGCCAAAGATACGGACGGCGATGGTCTGACTGATTATGACGAGATATATCTTTATCATACTTCTGTCTATTTGGCTGATTCGGACTCTGACGGCTACAAAGACAAAGAAGAAATTACCACCGGCCACGATCCGCTTTGTCCCTCAGACCAATCAGGATTGCCTTGCAATCAGCCCTTAACTAAAATTGATATTACCCAGACCTCAACTCCACCATTTTTGGCTACACCAAGCGCGAGTTCTTTTAATCCCCAGGATATTTTTAGCGGCACAGCCACACCAGCGGCAATTCGCCAAATGCTACTTCAAGGCGGAATGAAGCCAGAGGACTTAGATAAAATTACGGATGAGCAATTGCTAGAGACCTATCAGGAGGTCTTAACTCAAGGCGGAGGCGGATTGCCAAGCGAAACTAAGACCAATAGTAATTTAAATCTTAATTTGTCAAGTCAGGTTAGTCCGGAAAATATCAGCGCCCAAGAGTTGCGGGAACTTTTAATTCAAGAAGGCGTGGACACAAGTTTGTTGGATAAAATTGATGATGCGACTTTGAAGCAGATGTTTGAGGAAGCGGTGAAGAAGCAATAATAATAATTCAAAATTCAAAAATCAAAATGGAAAATGACAGTGTAAAATTTAAAAATGAATTCAAAAGGCGACTTTATAACTGGGTTTTACGGCTAATCAAATTTATTGACAACCTTCCCAAGGACTCTACTTGTAATATTTTGGGTAAACAACTTTTGCGCAGCGGCACCAGTATTTTGGCCAATTATATTGAGGCCAATTCTTCAAGTTCCAAGAAAGATTTTATCAA
>JAGUWE010000084.1 GCA_020062525.1 Patescibacteria group bacterium
CAAGCGCTTTTGCCAGCAGTCTTTTCATCGCCGAGATTTTTTATTGATTTTAACAATTCATTCTTATTGTTTTTTTCGGCCGCGCTTTCTTTTTTTAATGCAACCGTTAGCTTAATTAATTTATTTTTTACTTTGTTTATTATTTTCATGTCTATATTTTATCTTCGATTTGTTTACCCAGCAGATATTCAGGTGTGTTGTTGAAATTTTTTGAATTATATAATTTTAACCAGTCAATAAAACCGAACTCTTCATTCATAAAGTTGCCATTATAATTTTTATTTCCATATTCTTTATTTTTTTCGTATTTGAACCAGTAGAGGTCTATTGTTGGCCGGTCCGCAATACAAAAATAGTCAATATATTTTTTCCAGCTGTCGGATATTGACCAGGTCAGCTTTTCTCCCATTTTTTCCAAGTAATTTGCGGACAAAAAAACTTCACACAATCTAGCCCGAGACCACTCCAGGACATTCCCATATCCGTACTTGGCGCCTCTTCTTGTGTCTATACCCAAGTTCCAATAGTTGAACATATCTTCGAAAAAACCAAAAAGCGTCATATCGCTTATGCTGTAGGGCCTATACTTGAAAGTATTCATATCAGTGGCAATAATTCTACCCTTAGGTTTTTTTGTGTTTTCCATAGGAAAAATTTTCAAGAGATCCTTGAAATATGTTATGGCCTTTTCGTTGTATATTCTTTGGTCTGTTCTTGTTTTCAAAACATAAGTAACGCCTAGTTTTTTTGCCGCGATTATTCCGTTAAGTGTAGATACTATTTGATAGTTAATGTTTGAAATACCAGAATGCTCCGGCTTTTCATTAAGAAGTAGTTCAATGTCCAGATCTTTGAAATCTCCCACATCCTCATCTGACCACGTTGAGAGGATTATGTGCGCGCTGGGGAATATCTTAGTATATGTTTTTACGGTTTCAAGGGTGCAATTTCTTTCTCTAACTATAGGTCCTTGTATTACTATGGCGGTATCTTTTTCTTGGTTTTCATTTTTCCTATTTATTGAAGTTGAGAATGCCGGGCGCACATGAAAAGTAAAGAATACTTCTTTTTTTACTTCAAAAAAATTTATTGCCTTTTGTATATATTCTTTCATTTAAGTTAGAGTCAATCTCCTTACTAAATTGGGATAATCCGTGCAAATCGCATCAGGCGCAAGCTCTATGATTTCACGAAGTCGTTTGTCTAGCTGCTCCATTGTCTTCGCATCCTGGTGTGCCTCCCCGCCCAGGAGGCCCGGCGACGAAGCATGCAGTTCCGGAGTAACTAGGCTAATTTTGAATCCAGCTTTTTTAATCCTATCAAAAACTTTTTGATTGTATAATGTTTTTTGTTTTCCATCAGCATCGTTTAAATCCCACTCATCTAACCATACCCAGTCGAATAAATTTTTATTATCAATAGCTTCGTCTAAAGAAATGAGCGTATTATTAACACAGCTATTATATCTTTCAATATCGTATTTATGAGCAACCGAGGGTGCAAGCATTAACTTCGGAAATTTTGTCTTTAAATATTTTGCGACAGATATTTTTACATCAAAAATAAAAAATTTATCTAATGTATTTTTATTGTTCTCCAAATATTTGATCAAAATATTTAGATGTTTTTTTTCTTGAAAGCCTCCCTTTAAATGCATTGCGCAGATTTGCTTACCGTACCTTTTGATTAAATTTAAAATTTCATCCAGATCAGCAATGCGTGATTTATTGATCTTAATTTTTTTTATTTCCTTTAAGTTGAGTTTTTCAAATTTCCTTTTGTCGGTACCGCTTGTAATTCTGGCTAAAGTTTCATCATGAAAGATAAATATTTTTTTATCTGAACTGAAGTTGACATCAAATTCAATCCCAAAACCGCGTTTTAGATGATTAGCAAAAGCCTCATAGCTGCTTTCAGCAAATTTTTTTTTGCCAGGTTCAAGCCCTCGATGGGTGATAATATTAATTTTATGCACAGCGACTATATTTTTATTTGCCCAGCTTCAAATTTTTTTAAAAACTGATTTAAATCTTCAGGCGTACCCATACCGTGCATTTGTTCTGGTTTAATTTCCCAAATTTTTATTACTCCACCTTTTAAGATTAATTCGTTATAAGTCGGACAAACATAAAATTCGTTATTGACTCTAATATCTTTTTCTATCATGGCCTGAGTCGCTTCCACAAATTTTTTACCTTGTTTAAAATAATATATGCCAACCGTGGCGTGGTTGGAAATGACTTTTTTTTCCGCTACCTCTAAAACATTACCATTATTGTCTGGTCGAGCAAAACTCCATTTTGGGTGAGCGGCGTTAAAAGTCATAATCACCCCATCAGCATCAGATTGCCGAGAAAAATTAATAAAATCATTAATATCAATATCAACTAACTGGTCAGAATTGGCGATAATCAGGTCATTATCATCATTAATGTGCTCTATGGCGGTCAGTATAGTGCAAGCCGCACCTTGGGTCAAACTTGTCAACTGAATACATTCATAATTGTCCGGGCCGGCTAAGTTATTAAAAATTTCACGCAAAGAATATTTATCATAATGTTCTTTCTGGCAGATAAAAATAAATTTATGCGGGCAAGTTGGTTTTAGATTTTCAATCACCAGCTGAATCATCGGTTTGCCGTTTATATCAATTAACGGTTTAGGGAAAGTGTAGCCGGCTTCCTGGAAACGTTTACCAGCTCCGGCCGCGGGAATTATTATTTTTAATGTTTTTTCCATGGATTTATTGTTAAATTATTTAATCGACCAAATATTTATCATTTTTTACTGAAGGAGTTTTTATTACCACCGTAACCCCATCAGCTAAACACTTAAATTCAATTGCTTCGCCCGGTTTCACTAGAATTATTTGATTTTCTTTATAAATTTTATCATTCATTTTGAACAAACCATTTATTATCACAGTATATTCACTGCCGATTTTATGATAATGTTTTTGTTCCCGCTCACCTTTTTTATATTTTTTAATAGCTATTTCAAAATTTTTAGTATTGAGAAGCGTTGGATTAAAATTTCCTATAATCCATCCTTTAATGAATTTTTCTAAAGCAAATGTTTTCATTTTTGTACTATATTAAATTAAAATTGATAAATAGAGAAATAGTAACATCCTCGTGACCACGCACGGCAATAACCTGGGCGCCGCTGGCTTTAGCTGCTTCAATGCCATAAGGAGCATCTTCAATAACAATAGTTTCTTCAGGTAGCACATTGAGTTTGGCAAAGGTAGCTAAATAGATATCAGGAGCTGGCTTTGGTTTAAAACCCTCGTCATTACCAATGATTTCATCAAAAAAGTGGTCAATTTCCGACTTAATTAATATATTCATCACCGAGTATTTCTGCGCGTTACTACAACAAGCTAATTTATATCCCTTGTTTTTTAAATGGTTGAGCATTAGTTGTTTTTTGTGGTCTGGCCGGCATTTCTGGCTGACTATTTCGTCAGTATATTTTCTTTTCATGGATTTTATTATCTCATGCAATCCTCTGGGCAATCCCTGTTTTTCAGTCATAATTTTTAATTTTTCATTAGTCGGGAGCCCGTTGTAAATTTCATTATGATCCCCACGGCCGATAGTGTAGCCAAATAAGCCCAGCGCTTTATTAAGAGCCTCGTAATGCCATTCGGTGGCATCAATCAACACTCCATCGAGATCAAAAATTATTGCTTTTATCATAGTGTTTAAAAAAGATTGACATAATGTAAATAATTTTTTCTAATTAGACATTTTATTTTATATTTTATTTTTCTTATTATTTTTCCTATAATAGGTACAATCAATTCTGCCGGATATCGATTTTTAATAATGAATCTTATCGGGGCAGCGATTCGCGATTTTACCAATACGTCCGACATTAATAAATTATTTAGCCACTTAGGTATGGCGACCATATTTAAAAAGAAAAGAGAATTCGCATAAGAATATTTTATGTCCTGCCGATAATTTTTATTGAATTCAGACGAGAGGGATGCTAAATAGCCGTCACTGATTGCCCGATTTGTTAGTTCTGTCCCGGGAAAGAATTCTAGAGTATATAGACTTAATGTTTTTCGTTGGGGCAAGGAAATCCATAAACGCAAACTTTCTCGCCAATCGTCGTCGTTTTCATAAGGATTGTCAAGGATAAAACCATAATCAGCATTAAGTTCTTGAAATTTAGAAGTTATTTCGGCTGCTTCTAAAACCTGTTTCTTTGTTACGGCTCGCCTATAAACATTTTTAAGTATTTTTTCTGAGCCAGATTGCACTCCCAAGGCAATTTGTTTTAAACCGCACTTAACTAAGACGGAAACTTTTTCTTCAGTTACGAAGGATGGCGTTGCATTTATGGTAAAAGGTTTGTTTAATTCATTTTTTATAAACATAGCTATTTCTTCTATCTCTTTAATGTCTCTTACCAAAAAATTATCATCATTGATAGAAATAAGTCTAATAAAGGGTAAGTTATTCATATGGGTCTTTAATTCTTCTTTCACTCTTTGCACGGAAGTGGTTCGATGCCATTTATGTTTTGACCCCTGAACTAATTTATGGTAGAGCGAATTTGAACAATAAGTACACGCAAAATTACAACCCCTTTGGCTATAAAAAAGAAGCGTAGTATGGTCGTGAGCTACAAAAAATTTTCCTTTTTCTTCCAGTTGCGTTGGGATTTTTTTAATTTCGCTGTTCTCCGGAAATAACATATAACTATTTTGGAAAGCATAATCAGGGAATGGCAGATTGTCTAAAGAATCAACAAAGTAGGTTATTGGATTAATGACTTTTTTTTCTCCATTTTTATAACCGATGTTAGGGATATTGAAATTATTGGTTTTTTTCTCCAAAGCTTTATAAAGTTGCCTTAACGGCTCTTCTCCTTCACCGATACAGACAAAGTCAGCAAATTCTAAAGATTCTTTCGGAAGGGCGGTCGGATGTATGCCGCCCAAAACAACAGGAATATTTTGATTTTTTTTAATCGAGTTGATAATCGGCAGAAATATATCCAAATCTTTACTCATCAAAGAAAATCCTACTACCAATGAACCGGCGGTTATCTCTAAAATTTTTTTTATCGCTTGGTCGGTTAGCTTACTGCAGTTAGTGAGATAGATTACCTGCGTAGGTATCTGGTGAAAATTCAGATAGCTGGATAATGTTTTTAAGCTTATTTCCTCCAAGGGATGGCCGTTGCCTATTAAAGTTATCATATTTATTTATGCATATTTATTAATATTCCAGAAAGGATTAATTAATACACAGCCTTTCGTCTTTTCTTCCTTATAATTTTCATTATATTTCAATGGCGGAGTTACTGCA
>JAGUWE010000005.1 GCA_020062525.1 Patescibacteria group bacterium
GACCTCCAGGTTATGGGCCTGGCGTCCCGACAGTTGTCGGGGCTACCCCGCGTATCGTATCACTCACTTTAATGTTTATTTTTAATTAACCATTCTATATATCTTTTGCTTTTCTTCCTTTTGATTTCTTTCTCTCTTTTTAAAGCTTCTCTTCTATTAGGATATTTTTCAAAATAAACTAATTTCCAGGGTATTTTATTTCTAGTATATCTTTGTAAACCTTTATTGTGAAATTTTAATCTTTCTTTTAAATTATCGGTTTCACCAATATAAAAACTATTATCTTTTTCACTTTGTAGAATATAAATATAATGCATGTTGCGGGGGCTGGATTTGAACCAGCGACCTCCAGGTTATGGGCCTGGCGAGCTGCCACTGCTCTACCCCGCGATAAAAAAAATCAAAAATTAAATCTCAGATATAAAAAATACAAAGCAAAAAAAATAAAATATTTATAGTGAATTTGTTGAACTATTTTTACATTTTCAAGTATGTGTTTTTTATTTTTAATTTTTAATATTTTATTTTAAACTAATCACTTCTTCCCAGGGCAATTTTAAGTCATCGCGGCCAAAATGTCCATAAGCCGCCACTTGACGATAAATCGGGCGACGCAGTCCCAGCCGTTCAATAATCATACCTGGACGCAAGTCAAAATTACGCAGTATTATTTCTCTTATTTCTTTATCGGGAATATTGCCAGTGCCAAAACTCTCAATGTTAACAGCTAAGGGCTCGGCTTTGCCAATAACATAGGCAACCTGAACCTCAACTTTTTTAGCCAAATGATTAGCCACAATATTTTTGGTAACCCATCTGGCAGCATAACTGCCACTACGGTCAACTTTAGTCGGATCTTTGCCAGAAAATGAACCACCGCCATGGCGAGCAACTCCGCCATAAGTATCAACAATAATTTTTCGGCCAGTTAGTCCGGAGTCAGCTTGCGGACCGCCTAAAACAAATCGGCCGGTCTGATTAATATGATAGGCAGTATTTTCATCAAGTAAGGAGTGAGGAATAATTGGTTTAATCACCTCTTGAATAATATCTTGACGTAATTTTTCAATTTCCACTTCTTCGTTGTGTTGAGCACCAATGACGATATTCACTAATCTTTTTGGTATATCATTTTCGTATTCAACCGTAACTTGAGTTTTGCCATCTGGTCTAAGATAAGGCAAAATTTTCTTTTTTCTAACTTCAGCCAAACGTTGGGCTAATTTGTGAGCCAAAGTAATTGACAAAGGCATCAGTTCTTCAGTTTCGTCTGTAGCATAACCGTACATTAAGCCCTGATCCCCGGCTCCTAAATTAGCTAAGTCAGAAGCATTTACACCTTGAGCAATGTCGGGTGACTGTTCGTTAATACTCATTAAAATACCGCAGGTCTGCCAATCCAGACCATAAGCCGGGTTTATCATAGCCAATTTCTTTAATAACATTTCTAATAACTTGTTTAATGTCTACATAACAATCGGTGGTAATTTCTCCGCCAACAATAATCATACCATTGGGTAAAAATGTCTCGCAGGCGACCCGCGCCAGAGGATCTTTTTCTAAAATCGCATCTAAAATGCCATCAGAAATTTGATCAGCCACTTTGTCAGGATGTCCCTCAGTAACTGATTCAGAAGTGATAAATTTTCTCACCCCGTTAGAAATTCGCTGTTTTTGTAACATAGTATTAACGCTCTTCTTAATAACCTCGCTCAGGGATAAATTTCTAACGGGGTTCATAAAATAAAAAAAATTAACTTTTAAATTAAAAGTTATATTTAATTATATTTCAAACAATTAATTGTGTCAATGGTTAATCTTGAGCCGGTTTAGAAGGACTCTTTTATCGTCTGCCAAATACCATGCTGCGAACATTTAGCAAAAATTTTTAATTCATCTTCTTGGTCAAGTTTAATTTTAAAAATTGCCTCAGCTTTATCTCCAGAGCAAAGGTTAACTCTATCTTTTATGGTATCGTTGCGATAAATCTTAATCCATTCTAAGTGGTGTTCTTTTATCATTGGATGTTGATAAGTAACGTGAATTTCCCCAATTGAAGAAAACCCTTCTTTTTTAATAATATTTATTTGGGGTAAATGTTCCTTTTCCAAAGGAGTTGGTTTATCAGGATTTTTACAACTTCTTATTTGCATAATTCGTTTGATTTGTATTTTGATTCATTAATTTTATACGTTAAATAAATCTTTTTTATAAAGTAATCCTGCTTGAGCTCCGATTTTAGTAATGACGGATTCACCGTTTTTAATGCCATTTTCAAGGGCTCTGGGCAATAATTTTTGGAAAATTAGACTGGTCAGAAAACCACTGCTAAAGGCATCGCCAGCGCCGGTGGTATCAACAACCTTAATATTAACTCGCGCTGGCGAACTTAAAACCCTTTTCCCGTCATAAGCCTGAGCTCCGGCTTTACCCTCAGTAATAACAACGATTTTGGGACCAAAAGAGTAAAGAGTTCTTAATAAATCTTTGACGGATAAATTTTCTCTTTTGCTAATTCTTGGCGTTTTTGATTGAACTAATTTGGTGGCTTCACTTTTATTAACTAATAAAACTTGAGTTAATTTGAGAATATTTTTAAGTTTTGCCAGTCCGGCCTCTATCTGTAAGGCACCGGGATTAAAAGCTAATTTAATTTTTTGTGCTTGACAAATTTGAGTAACTTGAAGAAGTTGTTTCGGCCAATTTTTACCGCTTAAACTGGCTAAATAAAGCCAGTGAGCCCCAATTTTGGCTGGCAATTTTATTTTTAAATTATCATTGGCGCCCCGATAAGAAAAAAGAGTATGATCACCCTTGGCTTTATCTATAATTACAAAAGAAAAGCCGATTGGTAGCAATTTATCAAAACTAAGAAGCGATGTCTCAACTTTTTCTTTTTTTAAAATTTTAGCTGCCCATTGGCCGTCATCGTCGGCACTTAAATTTGCTAAGGCTGCTACCCGAAGCCCCAAACGAGAAGTTCCCACGGCCACATTGCAAGCACCTCCACCTAAACAACTAGCCAATTCTGAAATAACAATTTTAGCGCCAAATTCAAAAGCCAGCAGTTTTTTAGTGGGCTCTCTGGTGTCAGGAATAATTTGATCTTCGCTGGTAATGGCTAAATAATCACGAACTCCGCCGCCGATGGTAATGATGTCATAAGTTGGGTTATAGTTCATATTTTGTAAAATTAACCAAAATTATTTTAAGCTGATTGCTTGGACCGGGCAGGATTTAATGGATTCTTGAATGCAGGGCAAATTCTCAGAATGGTTAGGAATAAGCTCAGCTTTACCAGCATCGGACAAATGAAAAATTTGGGGGCAAAGTGCCTCACAAGTCCCACAGCCAATACAGAGCTCTTGGTCAACGACGACGGTTTTAGGCATAATCAAATAATTTATTTTTACTAATTCTGTTCTATTATCTATTATAGCAAAATTTGACAAAAAAGAAAACTAGTTTAATAATTACAGAGAGAACTTTTCTTTGCGAGAGTCGCAGAGAACAGTTCTCTTAAAACTTAAACTTAATACACTTAATTATTTGAACTTGAAAAATTATGAAAACAAAGCCAAAAGTTTTTTTGTTTATTTTTCTTTTAAGTTTATGCTTTTTAATGGCGTCGGGCTATTCCTTTATTGACGGCAAGGTTAGTTTGGCCAAAGATGAAATAAATTTAATTAATGATTATGAAAAAGCTACGGTTTTAGCCATTAAAAAAGTAATACCGGCGGTAGTCAGTATTGTTGTTAAAGAAGAAATTACTAATATTTTGTACGATCCTCTAAGTGGAAGTAGTGATATCAAGGTGGAAAACAAAGATATTGGCAGTGGCACTGGCTTTATTGTGACTGCTGATGGCCTGATTTTAACCAATAAACATGTGGCTTCGGATAAAACAAAAAAATATTATATTATCCTCAATAGCGGCGACATTTATGAGGCCACTATTGTGGCTCAAGATCCCTTAGAAGATATTGCTTTAATGAAAATTAACAAGAAAAATTTACCAGCTGTGACCATGGGAAACTCTTCTCAATTAGAAATCGGGCAGACCGCCATTGCGATTGGTAATTCCTTGGGTCGCTATCAAAATTCAGCTACCCGCGGCATTATCAGTGGCATCGGGCGCTCTTTAGTTGCCAGCGATCAACTTGGCAGAAATGAGGCCTTAGTTGATATTATTCAGACAGATGCGGCCATTAATTTAGGCAATTCTGGCGGTCCATTAATCAATTTAACCGGCGAGGTTGTTGGTATTAATACTGCTATTGAAACCTCTGGAGAAAATGTGGGCTTTGCTATTCCCATTAATTTAGCCAAGTCCGCTTTATCAAGTTATAAAAAAACAGGACAAATTGTCCGGCCAAAATTGGGCTTGCGTTATATTATGATTACACCAGCTATTGCTAAATTTGAAGGTCTTAAATATACTTACGGCGCTTTGATAACCAAAGGCGACGAGGGACGAGAACCAGCGATTGTCCCTGACTCTCCAGCTGACAAAGCCGGGCTCAAAGAAGATGATATTATTTTAGAAATCAATGCGATGAAAGTCGCACCGCCCAATAGTTTGAGCTCCATTATTAAAAATTACTCTCCTGGCCAATTAATTGGCTTAAGAGTAGCACGAGGTGATAAAATATTCGTTGTCAAAGTCAGATTGGATGAATTTAAATAAATCAAGTTGGATTCACTATTATTATTGGACGACGACCTGAATTCGGTTCTTTTTTTTCTTTGTCCCAATCAGCCAAAGAACTTTCAATATTTTTAAAACTGTAGCGAAAACCCTCCCCTCTTTTGGTGCCGGCATCGTTAGTGATAAATTGTGCTTTCTTTTTGTCGTAGCCAACAAAAAGCAGCATATGATAAATTGGTCCGGGCTGACGAAAATAAGGATTAGCTAGTTTTCTACCAGCCATGGGGGCAATAACCAAATTACCCTTGGCTAATTCTGAGATAATATCATTAATCGTGGCTTTTTCCTTAATTTTAAAATTATTGATTTGATAAAAATCATTGGCTAAGCGGGCGGTTTCGGCTGCGGTTGTATCAATATAATCGCCATAGTTTTTCTTTTGATAATCAACCAAGTCCAAAATTTCCCCTTTAGCGATTGCCGGGGTTAAGGGTTTGTTATTCAACCAATAAACTGCCATTACAATAGCCGCTTCTTCGCAGGTCTCGTTAAAAGGTGGCTGCCAATCAGCAAATGGTGCTTGAGAAGTAAAAGGAACTTTAAGTAAACTTTTTTCCGGCAAAAAATCTGCTTTGTTCGTTATTAAATCAGTTGTATCTTTATTGACATTCAGCGGTTGTTTTTCAATTGTTTCTTTGGTTTGTGGTGAGAGTTGAAATTCCTGGGAGGCATCAAAATTAGAAACATTCAGAGGCGGAATAAAAGATTTATTTACCCCCACACCAGAAAGCTGTGGACGTAAACCCGTGGTGTGGGGGTTTACTGGCAAAATAACGCTTTCCTTTTCTGTCATCAAAACCAAAAAAATAAAAATCAAAAATAGCAATAACAAAATTAGTAGCCAAGGCCTTATTTTCATACTCTCAGTATAGCCATAAAATAAATGAAAAACAAGACGATTTTAAAGCCGTCTTGTTTTTTGAACACCTTTATTTTTTGATAAAAATTAAGGATAAAAATAAGAGAACAATAGAAATCGCGATTGAAATTAAAATCAACATTTTTTCATTTGGCAATTTTTTTTCTTGGGGCAAAACCTCGTAAGTTAAATTGATTTTTGCTCCTGATAAAATTGTCAAGTCACTGCTTCCTAATGGCTTTGCCAAAATTGAAATTTGGGTTTTAGTTAGATTTGTTTTTTGTCCTTTAAGTTGAATTTTGACAATTTTGTTTTCGCCGCTTTCTAAACGAAAATTGTTGGGCAAAAATTGGATTTCTTTTTGGGGAGAATCAGTATAAACCCGATAGACCAAAACCTCATCAGAGATATTAGTTACCAGCAATTCTTTTTCGGCCATTTGATTTACTTTTGTTTTGAGCGCGATTTCTTTCGGCTTAACACTAATACTCACGGCCTGGACACAGGCTGCGTTTTGACAAAACCAATTAAAAAGCAACAAAAAACAACACGCCCCCACACCCCACCATAAACGACAAGGGTTTTGAGGCGAATTGATTCTTCTTATTTCCTTTTTTCCCGATCGGCAAGACGGGGTTTTCTGGGCGTGGGGGTTCATTAGTTCTCGCTTGGACTGGCCCAAAAAATTAATTGGCCGGTCTTGATTCCAGAGCCCAAATAATCAGTGGGAATTTTAAGTGAAACACCAATTTCCTTTTCTTGACCGGACTCAATTTTTTCTTGAAAATCAGACCAATTTTGATTATTTAATTTCAAATGATGAATAAAAAGTTCATTGCCACTGACTTGACCCTCAACTGAAATTTTAATTCCTTGGTTTAAAAGTTTAATCAGTTCTGTAGCTTCTTGGCCGGGCTTGAGTTTACCAAAATTTAAGCTACTTTTGTCAATCTCAAAGGCAATTGAATCTTGAGACGGATTTTGTTCAGGGCCTGTTTTTTCCCCTAAAACCTGACCCTGCTCAACTTCTACCTCTAAAGAAATATTTTTAGATTTGCCACCAACTAAAATCTGAATTTGGTTACTCCGAATAAAATTAGTTTTTTCTGCTTGTAGTTTATAACTACCAGCAGTTAACAATAAAGTTACTTGACCATTCCCAGCAGTAGAATATAATTGCTCTTTGACTTTAATTGCAGCAGCGGCTAAAGGTAGCCAATTTGTCCCGTCAAAATATTCAGTTGTTAACTCAAGATTCTCGCCTGAGTCAATTTGTTGATTATTTGAACTTAACTTAATTGGCTGCCAACCCCAGTCACCATAATACCAAAGAACCCCATCGCCTTCTTTAAGGTAATAATCATTAGCCCCAACCATCGGGGCAATATTATTGACTAAATATAACCAGCCAGACATACCAGCCGCTTCTTCATTATTGATTTTACTTAAATAAGGACCAAAACTTGTCTCTTTAATTTCATAACTATAATTGCATAAGGTGGCGGCGTTTTTAACTACATCCAAAGCAGTCAAGCCCTGTGCCCAAGTTGTGCAAATTGTTTCATTTTTACCTTCAATTCTTAATTCAAATAAACCTTGATTTAATTTAGCTACCGGATAAAATTTGCCGGCGAGAGCTATAGCGGCGTAAGCAGTCATAGCCGTATTAGTTGGATCGCTGGCAACCCAGCGGAAAGCGCCATTTGGTTCTTTTAAAGATTTTAAATGATCAACCGGATTTTTGCCGCCCTTTGTCCAGTCAACTCCGGTCGGGTCTTGGCCTAATTTATAAATCGCGCTGATAATCCAAGCATCCGAACCAGAATCAGAAGCTTTTCCCCAACTGGAATTAGGATCATAACAAAATCCACCATCATCGTTTTGAGCTGATTTTAAATAGGCAATAGCTTTAATAATTTCAGCCGAGGTTGAAGAAAGTCCTGTCTCTAATAGAGCCATAATGGCAGCGGCCGTATCATTAGTATCGCTCAATGTGCCCACCCCATAGCCCCAGCCGCCGTCTTGATTTTGATTTGCTAAAAGAAAATTTTTAGCACTACTTATTTCAATAGAATCGCTTTTTTCTCCGGCTGCGGAGAGAGCTAAAATTCCCCAAATATCATCATTTAATAAA
>JAGUWE010000141.1 GCA_020062525.1 Patescibacteria group bacterium
CTGATAAAAGTAGACGGGGTCTAGAGGGGTTATTTTTGTTTTATCATATATCCTCGGATACAAATCGGCGGTTTTTAAAGCAAAACGCTCGTTAGCGTTTATTTTTTTATATTTTCCATAACTGATAAAAAAAGAAACAAGAAACTTTATTTTTTGAAATATACTATGCTTGTTTTTGACGGCGCGAAAGGAAACTGCCATTAATTTTAATGGAGTAATTTTTTTGAGTTTATTTTTATTTAAGTTTTGCATTTAAACAATGTATGACCGCGCTTTTTTAATTGTTGGTTGGGAATCTTGTATTTCTATATAATACTTGTTTCTGCTCCAAAATAAAAGTTTATACAATAAAAGAAAGCATGGATTAAACATTGAAGAGATTTTTGATTTCAACCAAAAGAATAATTTTATCCTGAATGTCAGCCAGTTTTTAGGCGAGGGGCTAATGATATTTTGTTCTTTTCTGTAATTATTCATATCACCGCTTAATTGTCCTTCTATTTTTCTAAAACTGCTCAACGGGATATTTATTGACCAGAGAGAGGAGTGGCGAGCGAATTGTGTCCATAGATAATAATCACCGGCTAATTCGAATCGCTCATCTATGTTGTTTATTTTTCCCCATAAATCGTTTTTCCAAAATACGCTGTCTTGGTGGATGAAATAGGCATTTCTGCCGTAAACTCCGAGTTTTATCCATTTTTGATTATATAAATAACAAGGAAGTTTTTTTATTAAATTTGATGACTCGTTAATTATGCAGGTTATTCCCTTGAGCCATTTAATTTGAGGAAATGCTTGAAAAGTTTTTGAAACTATTTCAAATGCTCTCGGCTGATATAAATCGTCTGAATTTAGCCAAGCATGGATGTCGCCAGTGGCAATACTAAAGCCCTTGTTAATAGCGTCATACATCCCGTTGTCTTTTTTAGAGAACCATATATACGATACTGCGTGGCACTTTATCGGGTATTGTTTTTCCATTAAGAGTTTTTCGTAATGCTTAATGATATCAATCGTGCCATCAGTTGAGCCCCCGTCACAGATAATGTACTCAATTGAAAAATCGCCTTTTTGTGAAAGGACGCTTTCGATGGTTTCAGCGATATATTTCTCGCCGTTATAAACGGGGGTGATGATGCTAAATTTCATTTTTAGCTTAATAAAAATCTTTTAAGCCTGAATTTAAATGAATTATAAATTAAATCTATATTATATAATAAATTTTTATATTTATTCTTGTGTTTCCAATATCCTTTGCATTTTTGGCACTGGTTTAAAATAACCTTGTTATTTTTAAAGCCGTTATATATATATTGATATTTTTTAGATAATAAAATTTCTATCAATGATGAATTATTTAAATTACCAACCGTAACATTGCCTTCGGCATCTTGGCAGCATATTGAAACTTCGCCGTTAGCTAGAACCAAGGGGCCAGCCATCATAACTTTGCAAGAGCCTCTTAAACACGGCACCCTAAAAAAGTCTTTTGAATATTCTTGCAAGTTGCCACCCCAATCAAAATATTCGTCGATATTAAGAAAAAGATTCTTGTTTAGCCGATGCTCATTATTTAGAAAACGAATATCCTTTTTTATTATTTGATATATTTTTTCAAAATATTCCTGTTTACATGGAATAATTTTCTCTATTTTTTTTAACGTTTTATATAAACCGCGTCCATTTTGTTGAAATAAGGCATAATATGAATCTGGCAATAGATCCATCATAAACCTTTTTCTTTTTCTGATAAACATCATTGATAAAATAATTTTTGTTGATTTATTGTAATTCTCGTTTAAAAAATTTAAAATTTTTGTCTCATAATTATCGTAATTTAAATTAATATTGCGCATTTTGAAAGATGATTCATTAAAAGTTTGCCACGATATATAAAGAGCATCCTGGTTTTTTAAAATGTCCGGCGTGATCCGGTCTATCAGAACGCCATTAGTGGTAATTACCGTTTTAAGTCCCTTGAGTTTGCAATACTTAATTTTTTCTCTTATTTTATTATCCAATAAAGGTTCTCCGTTGCCGGCAAATGAAATTGTGCTTGTTAAACTATTATAGGATATCTCGTCAATTGTTTTTTTAAATATATCAAAGTCCAAAAACGTTCTGGCGCGTTTCATTGTCCTGTTTGGACAAAAGCCGCATCTCATATTGCAATTATTTGTTGTTTCAAATTGAATCCTGTCAAATTTCATATTAATTTCGTTCTATTCATATTATAAACTTATTCATATATCTTTCATTTTCATTTTCTACCCGCCATAGGTATAGCGGAATAAAAAAAATATAGCTGTTTTGGAATGTTTCCGCGACCTGAAAGTTGAAATCTCGGTCAGCCCCGCGTCCCATAAAGGACGGCCATATTCTATTTTTGAGCGCGCGGAATTTTATTTTTTCAATCACCTCTCGTTTAAAGAACGGACTATTGCCAGCGCCGGGGTATGGCGTGAGCGAGCCAAAGAAAAGCTTATTGATGACGCGTAAGCGTTTGAAGTGGAAAGGGATGCAAGCGTTTAAGGCGGGGGAAAGTTTTGCGACGAATCCTTTTGTTTTTTGCGAAAGCACGCAGAGTTCTTCCGGACAGATTATTTCTATTTTGTGTTTTTTGCTGAATGTATCGATATCAAATTTTTTCCCTATATATTTTTCATCAAACCGAATCCAATCCGTTGTTATGTGGGTAGCGTTGTATTTTTTGAGCAGTTCATACTGTACTTCAATGCGGTTTAATAGCGATGTATCATCGGCGTCTTGGAAGGTGATATATTCACCTTGCGCATGTTTGAATCCAGTATTTCTCGCGGAATAACCTGCATTGATGTTGCGGTTGAGTTTTAC
>JAGUWE010000125.1 GCA_020062525.1 Patescibacteria group bacterium
CCCCCCCCGAGTTATGTGCTATACTTTAGAAAAGTCATAGTTTGTTAATTAACTAAATTTTTTTATGTCTATTTTTAAAAAGTATCAGATCAGGCCTACCAGATTATGAAATTCTTAAGTTTGGGCATTAAAAATAATGATTTAAGAAAGATTGGAGTGGGAGAGTTGATGGAGTAATTATAATATTAAACTTTTTTCTAATTACAAAAAGCCCGCCTTTTTGGCGGACTTTTTCTCTAAATTATCTTACACCTGCACTTTAATCCCTGGTCCCATAGTTGAAGCAATGACAACACTTTTAATAAAAATTCCTTTGGAAGAAGCAGGTTTGGCGCGACGAAGTGCTGCCATAAAGGCCTCAAAATTTTCCAAAAGTTTTTCTGTCGGAAGAGACACATTGCCGATAACTTGGTGAACGTTAGCCGTATCATCGTTTTTAAAACTGACTTTGCCTTTTTTGATTTCCGAAATGGTTTTGGCGATATTGGTAGTGACAGTCTCATTTTTAGGCGAAGGCATTAGACCCTTAGGTCCTAAAATTTTGGCGATTTGGGCCAAATCTTTCATCATTTCTGGCGTAGCAATGGCAATGTCAAAATTGATTTTTCCTGTTTTTTTAATTTCCTCAATTAATTCTTTGCCGCCCACCAGATCGGCCCCAGCGTCTTTGGTTGCTTTTTGGTCTTTGTCGGTCACGATGGCTGCAATTTTTTTAGCTTTACCAACCGGGTTTGGCATGACAACCACAGCCCGCACTTGTTGTTCGCCCTTTTTAGGATCAATCCCCAAACGGCAGTGAACTTCGATTGAAGCATCAAAGCGGGTATTAGCGGTTTTTTTGGCCAATTCAATGGCCTCTTTCGGGGCATAAGTTTTATTTTTGTCAATCAGTTTTTTTATTTCCAAATAACGTTTACTTCTTGGCATAAAAATAAATTAAAAAATAAAAATGCAAAAATCAAAATGACAATCCAAAATTAAAAATTAGTAAATTCAAAAGAATTTTTAATTTTAGCTCATTTTACACTTTACATTGTCATTTTGCATTTTGATATTTGAATTTTGAATTAATCTATAATCTCTATTCCCATTTGTCGGGCGGTGCCTTCAATAATTTTCATAGCTGCTTCAATGGAATTGGCGTTTAGATCCGGCATTTTTTTTTCAGCAATTTCGTGAATTTGCGTTTTGGTAACTTTACCAACTTTTTCAGTTAAGGGCTTGCCAGAACCCTTCTGAATTTCAGCTGCCTTTTTAAGAAGTTCGGCCGCCGGTGGGGTCTTAGTGACAAAAGTATAAGTTCGGTCTTCGTAAACAGTAATTTCAACCGGCGTAATTTCACCGATCTGACCATGAGTCAGGGCATTGAACTTAGAACAAAATTCAGCAATGTTTAAGCCATGTTGACCCAAAGCCGGACCAACTGGCGGAGCGGGTGTTGCTTGTCCGGCAGGAATTTGAAGTTTGATAATTGTCTTAATTTTTTTAGACATAAGCGCTTCGCTAAAATCAAAAATTAAATATCAAAAATCAAAAATATAGATAAATTCATTTTTTTTAATTTTAAATTGTCATTTTGCATTTTGATTTTTGCATTTTGAATTAAATCATTAGATTTTCTTCACTTGTAAAAAGTCCAATTCCACCGGCGTTTCACGGCCAAAAACAGAAACCAAAACCTTAACCTTGCCGCGTTTTTCGTCAATTTCTGCAACCTTACCTTCATAATTCTTGAAAGGGCCGTCAATTATTCTGACCGGCATTCCAGAAGTTATATCAATTTTGAATTTCGGTTCTTCTACGCCCATTCTTTTCTGTAGGGCCTCAACCTCTTCTTTAGAAATGGGAACAGGAGTAGTGCCGGAGCCGATAAAACCAGTGACGTTGGGGGTGTTGCGAACCACATACCAGGAATCGTCGGTGACCAGCATTTCCACTAAAACATAGCCAGGGAAAATTTTTTCGGTGATAATTTTTCTTTGGCCATTTTTAATTTTGATCTTTTTTTCAGTTGGAATCAAAATATTAAAAATTTTATCTTCCACGCCCATTGATTCCACGCGCTGGCGTAAATTGTGAGCGACATTTTCTTCGTAGCCAGAATAAGTATGGATAACATACCATTGTCGCCCTCTATCTAAAATTTGTTTAGGCATACATTAAAAAAATCAAAAGTCAAAAGTCATCACCGCCGATGGCGCCACCGCTAAAAGCGGGGTCCCGCCAAAGGCGGCGAGGATCCCGCTGAAAGCGGGAAAAGTCAAAATTATTTATTAATTACTAAATTGACAAGCAAGGTAAAGCCATAGTCAAGTAGACCCAAAAAAGTAGCTAAACCTAAACTGACGCCGATGACTAATAAAGTATGATTAATGATTTCTTGTCGACTGGGCCAACTAACTTTTTTAAGCTCTTGTCGAGAGGCCTTAATATAATTAATTAATTGATTAAAAAGTTGCATAAAATTAAAGAAATAAAAATTTTTAGTTTAGAAATTAAGTTAAAATCCAAAATTCCAAGTCCAAATATCCAAATCAAGTCCAAAGCTCAAAATCCAAATTAAATTGTCATGCTGAATGTATTTCAGCATCTCATAGAGACCCTGAAACAAGTTCAGGGTGACAACTTGGTTGTCATTTTTTGTTATTGGGATTTAGGATTTAATTTGAAATTAGGATTTTGACATTGTGATTTTTTGAAGACCCCTATCTTAAAAAGACCCTCGGGGTCTTTGATTATTTTATAGTGTAGCATAAATAAAAAGTTTGGCAAGACCGGGCTACGAAAGTACGAAACTCTACAAATTTACGAAAATATTTTCATTTTGCATCTTTCGTATTTTTTCGTAATTTCGTAGGGATATTAGATATCCAAATTTTTTACTTTCTTAGCATGAGTTTGGATAAAACGTTTGCGGGGCTCAACTTCCTGACCCATCAAAGTATCAAAGACCCCACTGGCTTCTTCGGCATCTTCAATTGTCACTTGTTTCATTAGCCGGGTCTGGGGATTCATAGTTGTTTCCCAAAGTTGTTCCGGATTCATTTCACCCAAACCCTTATAACGTTGGATATTAAGACCTCTTATTCCTGTTTTTTCTTCCGCTGTTTCTTCTTCATTTTCATTTTTTTCCTTATTTTGAAATTTTTGATTTGTCATTTTGATTTTTGATTTTTGATTTTTGATTTTTTGGAACTCTAAAACGATTCTCTCTTTTTCCTCCTCACTATAAGCATAACAAATTTCTTTTAAGAATTGTATTCTATAAAGTGGCGGTTGGGCAATATAAAGATGGCCCTGGACAATCAGGTCGCGGAAGTAGCGGTAGAATAAAGTCAGAAGCAGGGTTCTAATATGAGAGCCGTCAACATCAGCATCAGTCATAATAATGATTTTATCGTAACGGAGGTTATCTAAATTAAATTGTTCGCCGATATTAGTGCCCAAAGCAATAATTAGCGATTTGATTTCGTTATTGGCAATCATTTTATCAAGACGGGCTCGTTCAACGTTGAGAATTTTACCTCTGAGGGGCAAAATGGCTTGAAATTCGCGGCTGCGGCCTTGTTTGGCTGAACCGCCGGCCGAGTCACCTTCAACAATGTATAATTCAGACATTTTCGGATCGCGGTTGGAACAGTCAGCTAATTTACCGGGCAGGGTTAGACCCTCTAAAACACCTTTTCGTAAGACCGAATCGCGCGCCATTCGGGCGGCCAAGCGGGCGCGACTAGCCAAAATGTTTTTTTGGACAATTGCTTCGGCATCGCGCGGATGTTCTTCTAAAAAGGCCTCAAAATGTCGAGAAAAGACGTTATCAACAATCTGGCGCACTTCAGGATTACCTAATTTGGTTTTGGTCTGGCCTTCAAATTGCGGCTCGCGGACCTTGACGCTGATAACAGCTGTTAGACCATCGCGGGCATCTTCACCACTTAAGTTTTCATCTTTTTCTTTAAGATAATTATTTTTTCTGGCATAATTATTTAAAACCTTGTTCAGTCCCAAACGAAAACCAGCTAAATGCACGCCACCTTCAGTAGTATAAATATTATTGGCAAAAGTGTAGACGTTTTCTTGAAAATCATCAGTATACTGAAGAGCAATTTCCGTCTTGACACCATTAACCTCTTCTTCAACATAAAAAATCGTTTCGTGTTTGGAATTTTTATTGGTGTTAAGGTGTTTAACATAAGAACTAATACCACCTTCAAAATAAAAATTGTAAATTTCACCTGATTCTTTGGTTTTAGGAGTGACGTTGCGCTTATCAATGGCTGTAATTTTAACTCCTTTAGTTAAGTAAGCTTGTTGCCGTAGCCGCTCTAAAATTTTTCGCCAGCTAAATTCAATCTGAGGGAAAACAGCTGGATCGGATTGAAAGGTAATAGTAGTGCCAGTTAACTTAGTTTTACCAACGGCTTTGACTTTGGAAGTTGGTTTACCGCGTCGATATTCTTGAAGCCAAATTTTACCCTCGCGCCGACTTTCAGCTTTAGTATAAATTGATAAAGCATTAACCACCGAAATGCCAACGCCATGCAAACCGCCTGAGACCTTGTAGCCGCCGGTTTCGCCAAATTTACCACCAGCGTGTAACATCGTCATCACGGTTTCCAAAGCTGATTTTTTGGTTTGTTTATGGATGTCAACTGGAATACCGCGGCCATTATCAGAAACCCGAACAAAATTATCGGGCAAAAGCTCCACTATAATTTGATTGCAGTGGCCAGCCATGGCTTCGTCAATGGCATTATCAACCGCTTCCCAGACGAGATGATGCAGGCCTTCGGGACCGGTTGAACCAATATACATTGCCGGGCGTTTTTTGACCGGATCCAGTCCTTGCAAAACTGTAATTTGGTCTGCTGTATATTCCGAGGCAGTAGTTTTTTTGACCGTTTTTCTTGGTAATATCCTTTTTTTCTTGAAGATTTTTTTCTTCTTGGCGGTCACCCCTCTTTTGTTAATTTTTTTCTTAGGCATAAAAATTTAAAAAGTCTACAGCTTACAGATTACCGATTACAGCCGTGTATTAAAGAATCAAGAGAATTAGTAGCAAGCTGTAGTTCATAAGCTATAATCAAAATTTTTCAATAATAAATTGGCTCTATTTCAGCCAAATTTTGGCATTTTTCGACCTCTTTTCTATTAATATTTTAGCATAGCAAAAAAGAAAAAGCAAGACGAACAGTCAAGGCAACTAGCTGGTTAAATTTTATAGTGAATGTACCAAGACCTGTACATTTTTATTTTATTTTTTCTATGCTATAATAAAATTACCTTATGCTCACAACGGATAAAAAAGCTCCTAATGGCAAATTAAATTTGTCTTATTGGTTAGTTTCGCACCGTCTTTTGGTCAAAAAGATTTTTTTGGGTTTATTTATTGCTTTTGATGTTTTTTTAGTTGGGGTGAATATCTATGGCTTAGTTAAAATTTTTTTGGAAAAGCCCTTGGTTTGGCAGGAGACAACAATTCGCCGCTCACAACCGCCACAAATGTTAGAGGTTTTAGAGACCCAGGTTCTATCTTTAAACAAGAATCGTTATAATTTGGTAGCTCGGCTTAAAAATCCCAATGCCGCCATTGCCGTGGCCTCATTTGATTATCGTTTTAAGAGCGGAACTTTCGTTGGTGAATTTCGTCAGAGTTTTATTTTGCCCGCTGAGGAAAAATTTTTAGTTGAGACAGGAGTTGAAAGCCAGACCGCGCTTAATTTAGCCGAAATTGAGATTACCAATATCCGCTGGCTGCGTCTTAGCAAAATTATGCCGTACCAAGAATACGAGACCTTTCGCCAAAATCGTTTTGATTTTGAGATTAAGGATAAAATTTTTACTCCGGCAGTAGAACTGCGAATTAGTGAGAAGATTCCCATTAGTAAGTCACGTTTTACTATTATTAACCAGAGTGCTTATAGTTATTATGATGTTGGTCTTGTTGTCGGGCTTTATCACTCCGGTAAGCTGGTCGGTATTAACTATGTTAAATTAGCCAATTTTTTATCAGGGCAAAGCCGGCAAGTTGATTTGAATTGGCTGCAGATTTTGCCAGCTCAAGCGGATATTCAAGTTGAGCCAGAGGTCAACATTTTGGATGAAGAGGTGTATATTAAGCCAATATAAATTTATCTCAAAACAATAAATTTCTATAAGTTTCGCGAAGCGAGTTTCAATAAGTTTCTGAAACTGATAGAAATTTATAGAAACTTGTAGAAATTATTTATCATTTGGATTTGTTATTTCTTTATGCGATTTCGTTTTAGTTATCTAAAACAGTTTGACCTAATTTTACTAGTTTGCGTTGGACTTCTCATTTCCATCAGTTTAGCTACTATTTACAGTCTGGATTTAGCCAAAGATAGTCCAGATTTTTTAAATTTTAAGAAGCAGCTAGTTTTTACTTTCGCGGGAGTGGCGTTACTTTTTATTTTTAGTTTTTTAGACTATCGGTTATTAAGAAATTACAGTTGGTTGATTTATTCTTTAGCACTGATTTTTTTAGTTTTAGTTTTATTGGTTGGTGCTCAGATTCGCGGCACTAAGGGCTGGTTTTATTTTTTAGGTCTTGGCATTCAGCCAGTGGAATTTGCTAAAATCGCCTTGATTATTTATTTGACCAGTTTTTTTACTAAATATTCTCGGCAGTCAAAAAGATTTAGTTTTATTATTATTACCGGGCTCATTACTTTGGCTTTAGTAGCTTTAGTTTTACTTCAGCCAGATTTTGGTTCGGCAACTATTTTAGTTTTGCTTTGGTTAGGTATTTTATTAATTGCTGGCATTAGACGCGCTCATTTCATTTTAATTATTAGTGTTTTTTTAGTGCTTTTCGTGTTTTCTTGGTTTTTTGTGCTTAAAGATTATCAAAAAGCCAGAATCACAACCTTTTTCAATCCCTCGCTTGACCCCAAAGGCAGTGGTTATAATGTCACTCAATCAATTGTGGCAGTTGGTTCAGGTAAATTAATCGGCCGGGGACTTGAAGCTGGCAGTCAAAGCCAGCTTAAGTTTCTGCCAGCAGCGGAGACCGATTTTATTTTTGCCGCCGTGGCGGAAAAGTTGGGACTGGCTGGTGCTGGTTTGGTTTTGGCAATCTGGTTTGTTCTTTTTTATCGGGGCTACAAACTGCTGCGGCGCGTTCATGATGAATTTGCTTTGTTTTTAATTATTGGTGTCCTGATTTATTTTTTTGCCCAAACCTTTTTGAATATTGGTATGAATATTGGCATTGCTCCAGTCATGGGCCTGCCACTGCCATTTCTCTCCGCTGGTGGCAGTTCGCTTTTGGCCAGTTTAATTCTTGTTGGTATTTTAGAAAGTATTAATATCCGCCATCCGCAGTTTAGATCAGTGTAAGCAAAAAATTTCTAATTTTTAAACCCCTAATAATCCCTTTGGGATTTTATGGGGTAAACAAATTCTCACTTTCAAAATTCAAAAAAATAAAAAGGAAGCGAAAGCTTCCTTTTAAAATTCCCTTTGGTTAAAAAATTTTCGGTAATACCAAACGTAAAGTTTGGCAACTTTTCGGCTCAGGCGTAAATGGCGGGCAATTTCAAAGATTTTCTCACGCCTTGGCAGTTGGTTAAATTTTTCCATCTCGCGACAAAATTCAATAAAACTGTTGCGCCAGCCAACATATTTGCGCCTCATCTCATCTAGAAAATATTCCCGGC
>JAGUWE010000049.1 GCA_020062525.1 Patescibacteria group bacterium
ATAGAAACTTTGGCAAAAATCGCCAAAGCTCTTAATGTCGGCGTTGATGATTTAATCAAATAAATTATGCCTTATAAAAATAGTAATCAGAACAATTCAAATAATAAACTTTTCAATTTGGCGCGACCAGCTAAATTGGATATAGATATTCCGGAAAATGATAATAAAAAAATTGAGAACAATAACGCAGATCAACTTGAACGAACCCCCAAAATTTATAGAAAAGACATGGGTCAAAGAGGATTTTATGATAAGAGAAATAATTTAAACGACTTAACTGGCAAAGAGTGGAAATTTATGTCTAAGTCAGTTATTACCCGTTCTTATCCGCCTGATTTACAACATAATTTAAGAAAACAACATGGAGGACAAAAGCCCCCGTTGCTATGTGCTGATTTAATAAAAACCTTTACTAAAAAAGGCGAGACTGTACTAGATCCTTTAATGGGTGTCGGTGGAACATTGCTTGGCGCGGCTTTATGTGATCGTAATGCCATTGGTATCGAACTTAATAAGCAATGGATTGATATTTATAAAAAAGTTTGCGAGCTGGAAGATTTAAAAGAATTAAAAACATTTGAAGATGATTGTAAAAATGTTTTAAAAAAAGCTAGTAAAAATTCGATTGATTTTATTTTAACAGATGTTCCTTATTGGAATATGGATAAAGTCGAGAAAACAAGAAGCAAGGTGGCGGCTAAGTCCAATCTTTCGCGATTTAATGGAAGTGGCATTCAAACTAAGCAAGAGTGGATAGACGATCTCGTGGAAATTTTTGATTTGTGCCATGGGGTTTTAAAAAATAAAAAATATTTAGCTATTTTTATTGGTGATATGTATAGAGGTAAAGAGTATCACATATTGTCGGCCGATTTAGCCAACGCAATTAGCAATAAAACGCCCTTTATTTTGAAGGCAAATTTGGTTTGGTATGATGTTAGTAAAAATTTACATGTCTATGGTCAACCTCACGCATATATACCTTCAATGATTCATCAAAATATATTGATATTTAGAAAAGAAGAGCAATTATGAAACTGCCAATACTTACAACACAAGATATCAAAAAACACAATCCACGTTGTTTTGTTATTTACTCCGATAATATTCTTGAAAGTACTAATATACTTGATTTATTATCCGTTGATAATAAATTTTTAAATATCGTCGGCATTAGCTACGAGCCCATAGACCAACCTATTTATTTATTTAAAGACAAGGATAGTGATTTATTCTTTTGCATCAAAGTAGCTGGTAAATACGAAAATTGGAATTTGCCAGAAAATGTTGATTCAATAATACATTTTATTGACAAACCAGATTTTGTAATCATTGACGCTCTCAACGGCGAAGGTGTATTCGTTGGGGAAACTACGGGAACTGCAAATGTAGGAAATTCGCAGTGGCAAAGAGAAGGAAGAAAAATTTCTGCCGCAGAAAATAAAATCCCGATGATCTATCAAACATATTATTCGGGGACAGATAGATCGATGTTTGAACAGAAAGAAATTGATAGCGGAACCGCGCAAGGACAAGTTAGGGAGCCAACTTCTCTTCAAGCAATCAATCATTTTATTTATTCTATTCGCTACAAAACTCCCTCCTTGGTAATCTATTATCCAAATTATGAATACGATCAAGTTATCGGATTTAAGCGTGATGACAAAGGGCGTGATTTTTTAAAACATTATATTTCAGTATGTTTACTATACCGTGTGGACGCGAAACACAAAACCCAGAAAAAAGAAATAGAATACGAAATTTATAAAAGGATGTTGGAATTTATTACAGAAGGGGTAATTAACAGAAAAACAAAGATTCAACGAATAGACAAAGATTTTCCAGTAGAACCAACTCTAACTATTTTAAAAAACAAGGGGAATGACTTTATTCGTTTTCTGGTTGATTATATCAATAATGACGCACCTTTTATTGAAAAATTTGATATTGCCAAATGGGATTACAGTACTTTTGTTCCTTGGCAACATCGCTATAATAAAACCCGCTTTTTGAGCTTGTTGCAAAAAGCAAAAATTCCAACCCTTTCGTACCTTAAGGGTGCGACTAAAGTAGGGTTTGTTTTAAATACGCCTAAATTGATAAGTTTTCTTGATTCAATTTATCCTTCTAATCGTGGGAAATTTTTAAATCAATTAAATCCCAAAATACCTACCTTGATTATTCCTACTCTGATGTTTCAGAAAAAAGATGGCAAATATATTTATAAAGTCGATCCGGGCACAGGCGAAATAGTCGCATTTGCTGAACTTTTGGCACGTGATATAAAAAATGTAAAATCCATGAATATAATTATTTATGTTCATGTTGAAGGTCCTGATGAATTTAGCACGACAACAAAGTTATTTCGCGCCATTAAGCGATATGCAGATTGCTTAATTATAAATGAAAGAATTTATGAAATTTGAAGAAATAGTAAAATTAAACCCTAAAAAATTTACAGAGGAATGCGCCTTAATCTCTGTCTATTTCACCATGAATAGAATTAAAGGAAACTGGTTTTTAAATTATATCAGTGCGCCCGGTGGAGCATGGCAAGAGTTAAAAATTCTTAAAGGCCAAATAGAACAGAGGTTTTATGTTGGGAAAAATGAAAAAAGAGCTGATCTGGTAATGCAAAAACAAAACACCACAACACTTTTTTATATTGCTGAAGCGAAGGAATTTTTTAGATTAATAATGGCGGAACGTAAAAAAATTGATAAAAGCCTCAATGATATTTTCAGCAGATTAAATAATTTAAGAGGTGGAAACATAAAACCACTTTACTCATACATTATTGGGATAGATACAACCGGACTCAACGGTGAATTTTTAGATGATGCAATTCAGTCCGAAATAGATTATATTAAAAAATCTATCAACAAACTCCCGCAAATCAATGGAGGAAGAGTTTGTGTGCTTGTCTATTGGGTTAAAGGCAAAACAAAATTTTCACTTATTTTTTCTAAAGATTTTCCAGAAAAATTTATTGAGATGTTTAAGAGTATTTTCCTATGAAATACATCGGTAATAAGCAAAGGCTTTTAAATTTTATCGATAATGTTGTTATAAATGAAGGTTTGCCGACGCGGGGAACCTTTATTGATATTTTTACGGGGACGACAAGTGTCGCCAAGTATTTTAAAAAGAAGGGCTACCGCTTGGTTACAAACGACTTTATGACTTATTCGTATGTTTTTCAAAATGCCTATATTAAAAATAATCAATACCCGACTTTTAAAAAATTAATTAAATCCGAAAAAATTGTCGCTAATACTAAAATCATTAGATCTAAAACCGACGCATTAGATTTCGTGATTCAATACCTAAACAATTTATCAGGGAAAGAGGGTTTTATTTTTAAAAACTATGCGCCAGCTGGTCAATATGGACGGCAATTTTTTTCAAATGAAAACGCAAAAAAAATTGATACCACAAGAGATAAAATCGAAGATTGGAAAAAGGACAGCTTAATTAACGAAAATGAATATTATATTTTATTGTCATCTTTAATTGACGCTGCTGATTTTGTCGCAAATATGTCGGGCACATACGGCGCATATTTAAAAATTTGGCGTTCAATGGCCTTAAAACCATTTACAATGCTAACGCCACAACTAATTGAGAGTAGTTTGAATCACGAAGTTTACAAGCAAGATTCAAACAAACTAATAAGAAAAATTAAAGGTGATATTTTGTATATTGATCCGCCGTATAATTCTAGGCAGTACGCGCCCAATTTTCATATTTTAGAAACATTGGCGTGTTGGGATAGTCCAAAAGTTAATGGAAAAACTGGGTTACGGCCCTATGATTCGCAAAAATCCCTATATTCACAAAAATCTACATGCAAAAATGTATTTGCTGATTTAATTAAAAACGCAAATGTGAAGCATGTATTAGTAAGCTACAATAATGAGGGCATAATACCAAGTGAATTTATTAAAGAAGTTTTAGAAAAACGAGGTGCTGTCAAGGTACACAAAAAAATATATAGACGATTTAGAACCGAAAGAGATCATGAAAAAAGACACTACAAAGTATCCAATGATAAGGTAATAGAGATTATTTACTATGTAAAAATAAAACAATAAATATGAACTCATTTAAAGATATTGCCTACCAAATTTTGAAAGA
>JAGUWE010000101.1 GCA_020062525.1 Patescibacteria group bacterium
ACAGCTTGCTCTGACTGGATTTGATACCTTTTATCTGCCGATCACCACTTCCACCGGCACTACCAAACCAACTTTTTCTTCCAAGGTAATTGTCGCGTAGTCAACTGCCAGTAGTTTTTTGAGCTCTTCGGCAACGGCAACATAATTTGACTGATAGTGAAGAGTCAAATTTTGATAATTGAAATTATCAGCGTTGCCAGTGGTAGTGTTGAGCCAACCAGCTTCGGCTAAAGTATCAGCCAATTTTTTAGCTTGGCCCAAAATACCAGAGCCATTAAGAATGCTAATTTTAAGACTTTTATCAACTTCGGCGGCCGACGTGGAGGTTGGTGTGGTGGTGGTCGTTTCTGAAACAACTGGCTCAGTGGTAGTCGGCGCAATTGGCAATTGTGGCTGATTGGTATTGAGATTAAGGTCGGTTGGAGGCAATTTTGGTTCGGGCGGAATTTGCTGGTTGATGTTTGCCTCTTCCATTTTAGTGGTCTGGGAAAAAATTTTATTATAGAGCCAGATCCCGCCAACCAGAACTAAACCGACAACTAAAAGAACAATGACCAGCGAATAAAGTTTGGACATAATTTTTTCTCTAATTATTAATTAACTACTTTACAACTAAACAACAGATAATTTATAACCAAACTATTTGGTTGTTAGTTGTCTCCCTTCGGTCATCCCTTCGGGAGATGTCCCGAAGGGACAGAGATCTCCCTAGGGGGATAAGTTATTGGTTATTTTGTCCAATTATTTTCTTTTTCAAAAACTCTATCGCCTTGCGATTAGTTAAAATAATGGCGAGGTAATCGTGATAATCCGGCGAATCAAAATCGGCTGATTGTTCGGTTGGATTTTTATAAAATTGTTTTATTTTTTCAATCTCCTGATGAATTTCCTCTTCGCTGGCGGTTAAATTTTCCTTGAGTTGGATTTGCCTTAAAAGAAGACCAGTTTTGATGCGTTTTACGGCTTCTTCAGCAAGACCTTCTCTAAAATCAGCCTCGCTCTTTTTAAGATGTTCCAAATAACGGGAAAAATCCAAACCCTGTTGGGCAAGATTATTTTTTAATTCTTCCATCATCCTTTCTTTTTCATTAGTAATCAGAATTTCCGGGATTTCTTCAAATTGAGAAAAATTAATTAATTGATCTAACATTTCCAGTTCTTGACGCTGGCTTTCTTTTTGGCTGGCTTCCTCAAATAAATTGTTTTTTATTTGTTCTTCTAAAGCCGCTAAATTAACAAAATTACCAACACTTCTGGCAAACTCATCATTAAGTTCAGGCACCTCTCTTTCATAAATGTTTTTCATTTTAACTTTAAAATCAACGGGTTTTCCTGCTAAATTTTTATTGTAATGGGCCTTGGGAAAGATTAGTTGAAATTCTTTTTCCTCGCCTAACTTAAGCCCTAACAGTTTTTCATTAAAGCCCGGGATATTATAATTATTGTCATTTAAATAAACAAAATGATTTTGGCTTGCCCCACCTTCAAACGGCACCTTGCCCTGAAACATTTTCAGATCTATTTCAACCTTGTCGCTTTCTTGCGCCGGCCGCTCAACTAATTTTTCACCGGCCCGCATCTCAGCTAAATCCCGTAGAGTCTTTTTGATTTTTTCTTCCTTGACTTGAATTTCCTTTCTTTTGACTTTGATTTTTGAAAAATCCCCCAGTTCAACTTTGGGCAAAAGAAAAACCATGGCCTCGTAAGTTAAAGGATTGCCAGGGGCTAATTTTTCAATTTTAATCTGAGGTGCTCCTAAGGTCGGTAATTTCTCCTTAGTCACTATCTGGGCATAGGTTTTTTTAATCGCAACTTCTGCTGCTTCTTCATAAATTTTCATTTCCCCGAGTCGGCTTTTAACTATTTCATAAGGAGCCTTGCCCGGGCGAAACCCCGGGATTTTATAATGTTCCGAGAGATGCACCACGGCTTTGGCCAGATAAGGCTGAAGTTCCAGTGTTGGAATTTCAACCTTGATTTCTGTTTTCCCGCCGGGAAGTTTATTAATTTTATAATCCATAAAATAGATTCAATTTAAAAATCAAAATGTAAAAATCAAAATGACAATGTAAAATGTAAAAATTGACGCAAGGCGTCATCCTGATCCGCCTTTGGCGGAGAAGGATCTCATTCTTGATTGTTCGGGATTCTTCGCTACGCTCAGAATGACGATAAGATACTATTTTAAATTTTGATTTGTCATTTTACATTTTGATATTTGAATTTTGAATTTACACCAACAACGCTACCAATAATAACGCCACAATATTCAAAATCTTGATCATCGGGTTTATTGCTGGTCCGGCCGTGTCTTTATAAGGATCGCCAACTGTATCGCCAGTAACAGCCGCTTGGTGGGCAGGTGAGCCCTTGCCGCCAAGATTGCCTTGTTCAATATATTTTTTGGCATTGTCCCAGGCAGCGCCGCCCGAAGTCATAGAAATAGCCACAAAAATGCCGGTCACAATTGAACCAACTAACATTCCGCCTAAAGCCACCGGCCCTAAAGTGTAACCAACAATAATCGGTGCCAGAACCGGAATCAAGGCCGGTAAAATCATCTGCCTGATAGCGCCGCGCGTCACAATGTCAACGGTGGTAGTATAATCCGGCAAAGCTGTGCCCTCCATTAAACCCTTAATTTCACGAAATTGTCGCCGCACCTCGCTAACTACTTTCTGGGCCACCTTGCCGACCGCTTCCATTGAAAAAGCCGCAAAAAGATAGGGTAAAAGCCCGCCGATAAAAAGACCGATAATAATTAAAGGATCATCTAAAGAAAATTGAAAAAATTTGCCGTGACTGTTTAATTCCTGAATATAGGAAGCAAACAAAACTAAAGCGGCCAGGCCGGCTGAACCAATAGCATAGCCCTTAGTGACAGCTTTGGTGGTGTTGCCAACCGCGTCCAAGGGATCGGTTATCTTTCTGACATCTTCAGTCAGTCCAGCCATTTCGGCAATACCGCCGGCGTTGTCAGTAATCGGCCCGTAAGAATCAATGGTCACTATAATGCCGGTTAAGCTCAACATACTCACGGCGGCCAAAGCAATGCCATAAAGCCCGGCTAACTGATAGGAAATATAAATGCCAGCGGCAATGACAATAACCGGCAAGGCCGTGGCTTTCATGGAAACAGCCAGCCCGGCAATAATATTAGTCGCGTGACCGGAAACCGAGGCCTCGGCAATGGAATGAACTGGTTTAAATTTGGTGGAAGTATAATAATCAGTAATAATCACAATTAAAGCTGTCACTATCAAACCGACCAAAGCTGCCAGGTAAAGATTTAAAACACTGTAATTATATTTTGCCTCAATTTCTGCCATTAAATAAGAAGTGACCGGATAGAAAAAAATAGCGGCTAAAATAATAGCCACGGCCAGCCCTTTGTAAAGCGCGCCCATAATGTTTTTGCTTCTGCCCAAACGGATAAAAAAGGTTGCGGCTATCGTTGTTAAAATAGAAACTCCGCCGATGACCAAAGGAAATAAAATGGCGTTAGCCAGATTTGGAAAAAGCAAACTGGCTAAAAACATAGCGGCCACAGTGGTGACGGCATAGGTTTCAAACAAATCAGCGGCCATACCAGCGCAATCACCAACATTATCACCGACATTATCAGCAATGACAGCTGGATTGCGCGGATCATCCTCGGGAATACCAGCCTCAACTTTACCGACCAAATCCGCGCCAACATCAGCCGCTTTAGTATAAATGCCGCCGCCCAAACGGGCAAAAATAGAAATTAAGCTGCCGCCAAAACCCAAACCGATTAAGGCCTTAATATCATGCGTTAAAGCATAATAACCAGTTATGCCTAATAAAGCCAAACCAACTACTAAAAGACCGGTGACTGTTCCACCTTTGACGGCCAAATCTAAGGCAGCTGACAGTCCTTGTTTGGCCGCTTCAGCTGTTCGCCCATTAGCCCTGACCGAAACATTCATCCCAATATAGCCAGCCAAAGCCGATAAAATTGCTCCGATTAAAAACCCTAAAGCAGTTGACAATCCTAAAAAAGACCAAATTAAAATAAATACTGCCAGGGCCACACAAGCAACAGTGGAATATTGACGGTTCAAATAGGCCTTGGCTCCTTGTTGAATCGCTTGGGCAATTTGCTGCATTTTTTCATCACCGGTTGGTTTTTTGAAAATCATTTTAATCAAAACCAAGCCATAGATAATGGCAACGGTGGCACTTAAGAGTGCAAAAAGAAGTGGATTCATAAAATTTAAATAAAAATTTTAATTATTCTTGTTTGTCTTTTTCTTTCTCAGTTGTCTTTTCTTCCCCAATCTCAATCTTCCAACCAGTCAGTTTAGCAGCTAAGCGAACATTTTGGCCACCCCTGCCAATCGCTAAGGAGAACTGTTCTGGTTTAACTTTGACTAAAGCTATTTTGTTCTCTTGATCTAAAGTTAGACCGACAACTTTAGCTGGTGACAAAGCATTAATAATAAATTTTTCTGGCTCGTCACTATATTCAATAATATCAATTTTTTCACCGCCTAGTTCGGCAATGATGGTTTGAATCCGACTGCCCCGCTGACCAATACAAGAACCAATTGGATCAATATTTTTTTCGCGCGAGGCTACGGCCACCTTAGAACGGGCGCCAGCTTCTCGAGCCAAACTTCTAATTTCAACTAAACCTGAGGCAATCTCGGGAATTTCTATTTTAAATAATTCCCTTAAAATTTCTTCATGGGTGCGCGATAAAACAATCTCTGGTCCTTTGGTGCCAAGATTAACTGACACAATATAAAATTTCATTTGATGACTTGGGTTGTAGCGCTCATTTTCAACTTGACCCTCAGGGGGCAAGACAGCAGTAGTTCGACCAATGTCTACCAAAACTATTCTGCCTTCACGTCGTTGAATAAAACCAGTGACAACTTTATGTTCTTTTTGTTTGAATTCATTAAAAACCGTTTCTCTTTCAGCTTCGCGTAATTTTTGGATAATCACCTGTTTAGCTGTCTGAGCGGCCATACGGCCGTAAGAAGCCGACACTTCTAATTCCTGCTTAATGATATCACCGATTTTGACTTTTTTGCGAATTTTTTTAGCCTCACTTAAAGCAATATCGGTCTTAGGGTTAAACTTTTTCACTTTTGCTTCTTCGCCTTCTTTTTGGACAATATCTTCGCCCGCTGCTTTTCTTTCCTTGGCTTCCTCAGCTTCTTTAACTAATGAATCATCAACCACAGTTTTCACATCAAAAACCCGCGCCGTTCCATCTGCCAAATTAAATTCTACTTTAATATTTTGATTTTTAGTGCCAAAATCCTTGCGATAAGCTGCGGCTAGAGCTTGCTCAATAGTGACAATAACCTGTTCTTGGCTTAAACCCTTTTCTTCACAAATTTGTTTAATTGCCGCTACTAATTGTTTATTTGCTTCAACCATAAAATTAGTTGTTAGTTGTAGGTTGTTAGTTATTAAAATAAGTAGCCGCTCGGACTACTCTTTAAAGACAAATTCAATCTTATCTTTAACTATACTATGGTTAAAAAATAAGTCAAGGTCAATTTTAAAATTCCTAATTCCTAATATCCAATATCTAATGAAATTTCAAATGCTAAAATTATTTTGATCATTCAAGTATTGGACATTCATTAGAAATTAGAAATTGGTAATTAGAAATTATCTTTTTCTATAATCTCTTTTACTTTTCTAACCGTCTCATCTAATTTGCCCTCCTTATTAACCACCGCATAATCATAAAACTTACTCAACTCCATCTCTTGAGGATAACTTTTTTTAATTCTTATTTCTAGGTCTTGTGTTCCCATTTTGCCGCGGTGAGAGATTCGTCTTAAAAGATTTTTCAGTGAATCGGGTTTAATAAAAATCAAAACGGCTTGGGGAATTTTTTTCTTAATTTGAAGCGCACCTTGGACATCAATTTCTAAAATTAATTTCTTTTTTTTGTTCTTTTGAATTGCTTCTGTCGGCGTGCCATAATAATCACGGTGAACATAAGCCCATTCTAAAAATTTCTTTTCTTTTATCATTTTTTTAAATCTTTCCGCGGTCACAAAAAAGTGATCTTTGCCCTCTCTTTCTTTTAACCTTCTTTTACGAGTAGTGCAGGTAATCACTTTTTTAAGGTTGGGTGTGACTTTAAGTAATTCGCGAAGGATGGCGTTTTTGCCCACGCCGGATGGACCGGAGAGGATGTAGA
>JAGUWE010000090.1 GCA_020062525.1 Patescibacteria group bacterium
ATCTGATGCTTTATTTTTGAAAAAGGCAAAACCACCTCATATTTTTTAACCGCCGAGGCGTTGCGAATTCTGGTTAACATATCAGCAATTGGATCGGTCATAAGCACTTCGTTAAAATTAAAAATTAAATATCAAAAATTAAAATAATTTTATAACAAATTTTATTCTTTTTTAGTTTTTAATTTGTGTTTTTGATATTTGATTTTTTATTTTTGATTTTTTACTTACCAGCTTGATTTTCTGATGCCTGGCAGTTCGCCTTGATTAGCTAACTCGCGAAAACAAATGCGGCACAGTCCAAAATCTCTCATAAAACCGCGCTTGCGGCCACAACGCCAACAACGCCGAACGATTCGGGTGGAAAACTTGGGCTTTCTTTGTGATTTTATAATTTGAGAAATAATTGCCATAGAAGAAAATCGTTTATTGCCGAAGGGGCAAACCCAATAAACTCAATAACTCTTTGGCTTCTTTGTCGGACTTGGCAGTAGTGCTGATAACTACTTCCAAGCCATGAATTTTCTCTACTTCATCTGAACGAATTTCAGGAAAAGCAATATGTTCACGAAAGCCAATTGATAAATTACCCTGGCCGTCTAAAGATGAGAGCGGAATACCCCTAAAATCGCGCACTCGCGGCAGCGCCACATTAACTAATTTATTGAAAAAATCATACATCAGTTTGCCTCGCAAGGTTACTTTCATTCCCACTATCATACCAGATCTCACTTTAAGAGTTGAAATGGATTTCTTAGCTAAGGTTTTAATTGGCTTCTGACCGGTTATTCTTTTTAAACTTGACTCAATGTTTTCTATAAATTGGGCCTCTTTGGCTTGAGCCTGATTAATACCGACATTAACCACAATTTTTTCAAATCGCGGTATGACAAAAATATTTTTATAACCAAAAAGTTTTTTAAGCTCTGGCACTACTTCTTTTTTATATTTTTCTTGCAGTTGATTCCTCACCCCGTAAGACATCTTTAATTTTTGTGACATAACAATTATTTATTATTCTTTATCCCCGCTTTACATCCTATAAAGGAAATTCGAAAAGGATGTCTTACGGGGTTAAATTGCCTGCTGGCATTTTTTGCAAATCCTAACCTTTTTCTTATCTTCTCTTAATTTATAAGCAAGGTGCACGGGTTTCCCGCAATGAGGACAAATAAGCATCACATTAGAGATATCAATTGGTCTGGGAAATTGAATGCGTTGACCTTTCTCACCTTGACGACGCGGCCGCACATTTTTAATAATCAAATTTAAACCTTCAACCACCACTTTATTTTTCTTTGGCATAACTTTCAAAACTTTGCCGGTTTTGCCTCGATCTTTACCAACTAACACTTTTATTTTATCATTTTTAACTATTTTCATAATTATTTAAATTGAATTTCGTATTTTCGTATTAATTCGCCCGCCTGCCAAAGCCAATTGACTGACTGTTCAAAATAAAGATAATTTCAAATTCTTAGAAGTTACTTTGATTAAAACTTAAGACAGTTGGCAATTGGCGGGCAGGTAATTTCGTAGATTATTATTTACAAAACTTCCGGGGCTAAAGAAATAATTTTAGTAAAACCACGAAGGCGCAACTCTCGAGCCACTGGCCCAAAAATTCTTGTTCCTTTTGGTTCTTTTGAATTTTTATCAATAATTACCACTGCATTATCATTAAATCTAATATAGGTGCCGTCTGGACGGCGCGTCTCTTTTTTTGTTCGGACAATTACGCCATGTAAAACATCTCCTTTTTTGACATTAGTATGAGGACGGGCTTCTTTGACAGTTAGAGTCACGACATCCCCTAAACGAGCATATCTTTTCTTATAACCGCCCAAGACTCTAATGACTTGGACCCTTTTAGCTCCGGTATTATCAGCTACTTTTAACATTGAACGATGTTGTACCATATTTATCAATTTTAAATTTTAAATTTTTAAATCATTTGTCTAAAACTCGCCAACGTTTTTCTTTGCTTAAAGGTCGACATTCAATAAACCTAACTTTATCACCAACTTTGTATTGCTCTTTTTCATTATGAACTTTAAAACGACGGCTGACTTTATAACGTTTTTTATATTTGGGATGAAGCTTCATTCGCTCAACCTTAACCACTAGCGTCTTTTTCATTTTATCACTGACTACTAGGCCTTGAAAAATTCTTTTAATCTTTTTTGTTTGGATCATAGACTTTAATTATCTTTTTGATTGGCTAAAATAGTTAAAATTCTAGCTATTGTCTTTTTAACCTTACGAATCTGGCGCACATCTTTTAATTGTCGAGAAGCAACCCGAAAACGCAAATCTCTCAGCTTATCGCTTGACTCACTTAAGAGTTTTTTGAGTTCAATTTTGTTTTTTTGCTTTAACTCTTTCAGCTTCATATTGTTTATTTTTTGACCACAAATTTGGTCTTAATTGGTAATTTATGCGAAGCCCGAGTGAAAGCTGTCTTGGCCCTTTCCTCAGAAACACCATCAATTTCAAACAAAATTGTTCCGACTCTCACCACCGCGACATAATGGGAAACTGTTCCCTTACCACCACCCATTGGCACCTCAGCACTTTTGACAGTAATTGGTTTATCAGGAAAAATTCTAATCCAAATTTTGCCTCCCTTTTTTAAACTATGGGTAATGGCCCGACGTGCTGCTTCAATTTGCCGAGAAGTAATCCAACCAATTTCTAATGATTTTAAACCAAATGAACCAAAACTAAGTTCGGTCTTACTGGAAGAAAAAGTTCTACCGCGACTTCTACCTTTTTGCATTTTTCTGTGTTTTACTTTTTTTGGCGCTAACATAATTATTAGATCTCCCTACGAAAGTACGAAATTTTACGAAAGTACGAAATTTTCAATCAGTAGTTTTTCGTATTTTCGTATCTTTTTCGTAATTTCGTAGATTATTAGTTTCTTTCTTTTTCACAAAAATCTCTCCCTTATAAATCCAGGCCTTGACTCCTAAAACTCCATAGGTAGTGTGGGCAATACCAAAAGCATAATCAATATCTGACCTTAGAGTATGAAGAGGCATTTCGCCGAAAGATAAATGTTCGCTGCGAGCGATTTCAATACCGTTAAGCCGACCTGAAATCATTAGTTTTGCTCCTTTAGCACCGGACTTTTCTATTCTATTCAAAGATTGTTTCATTATCCTTCGGTAAGGAACTCTTTTTTCTAAATCAGCTATTATTGATTGAACGATCAACTCAGCATTATGACTGGGTTGGGTTACCTCTTGAATATTTAAATTAAGATTGATTGGCTCTTTTTTGCTGAGAATTTTACTAAAAAATTTAGTCAGGAGTTCTTTTTTTAGTTCTTCGGCTCCCCGACCAGCCCGCCCAATCACTAACCCTGGTTTTGAAGTAAAAATATCAATCTCAAGACTATTTTGCACTCGCTTAATCTCAATTTTAGCTACCCCGGCCTCGCGCAATCTTTTTTTAAGAAATTCTTTAATTAAAATATCTTGTTTGAGAAACTCTTGATATTTCTTGGCGGAAAACCACTTGGAATTCCACCAACGCAAATAGCCGATACGCTGAATGATTGGATTAACTTTCTGCCCCATTGATTTTAATTATTAGTTTATTAGTTATTAGTTATCTCCCTTCGGGAGATCTCCCGCAGGGAGATAAGTTGTTAGTGGTTGTTTAGTTATTTATCTAATTAAACTGCTTTGCGGCGAAAAATTCGCTTAAGCACCCCGCCTTTTTCTTTAACTCTAATCCTATCTAAATGCTGTTGTTCGCGATGTTTGCCAAGCCGTCTGGTGTCAATAATTTCTTGACCAACTTCTTCTTTGGCTTCTTTTTGAGCAGCTTCTTTTATCTTAGGAGAAACTGGCTGAACCATTTCTTCTTCTCTTGGTTTCTGAGTATAAGTAACTGGAGCGGCAATCTTTGGTGCTTTTTTGCCGGCCTTAGCTTTCTGGGCAATTGTTTCATCTAAAATAAGACTGATGTGAGAGCTTCTTTTTCGAATCGGTGCCGCGCGGCCATAAGCCTTGGGCGTCCATCTTTTCAAAGACGGTCCCTGATCAACCCTGATTTCTTTAATATATAAATTATTTTTTTCCAAATTAAAATTATGCGTGGCATTGGCAATGGCCGAATTAAGCAACTTTAAAACTGGTCCGACTGCCCGCTTGTTGACAAATTTCAGTTGGCTAACTGCTTCATTAACATTCAATCCTTTAAGTAAATCCGTAACTAGCCTCGCTTTGCGGGGAGACATATGAATAAATCTGGCTTTAGCTTTAACTTCCATAAATATTATTTAAATAAATTATTTTTTGGCTGCTTGATCTGGGGCAGAAAAATCCTTGGTCGCCCCGGTTTTTTGTTGTTCCTTAGCCATTTTACCGCCATGACCGATAAATTTCCTGGTCGGAGCAAATTCGCCCAATTTGTGTCCGACCATATTTTCTACCACAAAAACCGGAATATGAATTTTACCATTATGGACACCAAAAGTAAAGCCCACCATTTCTGGCGTAATAGTGCAATTTCTTGACCAGGTTTTAATTACGGTTTTATCACCCGGCTTAAGACGGGCTATTTTTTTAAGTAGTTTCGGATCAACATAAGGACCCTTTTTCAAACTTCTACCCATAAAAATTTATAATTAAATATTTTTTATTGATTTACCCCCACACCTGGAAAGCCTTCTCTTTCAAGGCAGATGATGAAAGGTGTGAGAAAAATAAATTTTTTAGAAAAGCCACTCTATTTATGGAGGGGTGTGGGGGTTTATCTTTTCTTACTTGGTCGACGTTTTAAAATGAATTTATCAGACTTTTTACCTAATTTCCTGGTGATAAAACCTAAAGCTGGCTTGCCCCACGGCGTCTTAGGATGTTTAAGTCCGATCGGATGACTGCCTTCGCCACCACCATGAGGATGATCAACCGGATTCATAGCTTTACCGCGAACTGTTGGTTTAATACCGCGATGTCTCATTCTGCCAGCTTTACCCCAGCGAATCAATCGCCGATCAGGATTAGAAACCTGGCCAATGGTTGCTAAACATTTTTTGGGCACCAAACGAATTTCACCTGAAGGCATCTTTAGTTGGGCATATTTGCCTTCAACTGCCATCAACATCACCACTACACCAGCGCCGCGTGCCAATTGTCCGCCTTTACCCGGCACCAATTCAACATTATGAATATTAAAACCAATGGGAATATATTCTAAAGGCAAAGCATTGCCGATTTTAACATCAATTTTCTTTTGAGAAGAGATTATCTCATCACCGACTTTCAGGCCATCAGGAGCTAAATTATAACTTTTTTCACCGTCTGGATAAACTACTAAAGCAATACGAGCGCCACGATTGGGATCATATTCAATCGCTTGAACTTTGGCCGGCTGATCCCATTTATCACGTTTAAAATCAATAAGACGCAAATATTTTTTGGCACCGCCGCCGCGGTGACGAACAGTAATCTTGCCCGCAACATTACGGCCGGCTTTTTTCTTCTTAATCACAATTAAAGATTTTTCCGGCTCCGCTTTAGTAATATCTAAAAAGGCGTCAACACTGGAATGGCGTCTCGCCGGTGAAGTTGGTTTGTAAATTTTAATTGGCATATTTTAATCAATTTTAAATTTATAATTTTAAATTTTAAATTTCTATTACACGCCCTGATAAACTTCAATTTTGTCTTCTGGCTTTAGAGTTACTACTGCTTTTTTCCAATTTTTTGTTTTGCCAGTGACTCGACCATAACGGATTTTCTTGCCGGTCATATTAATAATATTAATCTTAACTGGCCTAACCCCGTAAAGACTAACAATTGCTTTGGCAATTTCTGATTTGCTTGCCAAAGGTGCTACTTCAAAAACATATTGACTACGGGCATTCAAATCAGTTGCTTTTTCGGAAATAATCGGTTTAAGCAAAATTTTGCTTGGCTCAATGGTTTGACTCTTTTTTAATTCAGCGACTTTCTTTGGCGGTGTTTCTTTGACTTCAGTTTCTATCCGAGGTGTGACTTGTTTTTTTTCTTTCTTTTCTGATTTAACCTTGGTTTTCTTGGTTTCTTTTTTTGGAGCTGGTTTTGCTATTTTTTTAAATCGATCAAAAATTCCCATATTTTTTAATAAA
>JAGUWE010000073.1 GCA_020062525.1 Patescibacteria group bacterium
AAATATCTTAGCTTCCAGTATTCTCACCCTAAAAGGCAAGAAATAATTTTAACATTTTAAATTGTCATTTTGATTTTTGATATTTACATTTTTCATTAAAGATATGTCGCAAAACAACCAACCTTCTTTTAAATTTATAAGCAGTGTAGTTCTATTCTGTTTCATCTTGAATCTGGTTTTTTTTGGTGTGGTTTGGCCGGAAAAAAGTTATGCTGTTGGAGGCCCCGCGTTGCTGCCGGGAGCGCAGGAGATAGGACAACAACAGCAAACTATCGGTCAAAAAATCCAAAGCGCTTGGTCAAAATTTTGGGCAAACACGCAAAAAGCATTGAAACACGCTTGGGCAGTGGCTTACAAAAACGCTCTTATTTATTTTTACCGGACCATTGCCATTGACACCGCCACCTGGCTGGCGTCAGGCGGCAAGGGGCAAAAGCCGCTTTGGTTTACTTCGCAGTGGGAAAAGGGTTTATTAGAAGTTGCTGACGGCGCAGCTGGCAAGTTTATTGAGAGTTGGGCAATGACAACGGAAAAAGTAGGCGAGGGAGCTCTAGAAAAGCAAGAGATATGTAAAGATCAATGTGTTGAAATATTATATGCTAAATGTTTAGACAAATGTCTAGAGGAAGATAAAATTAATGTGGTAACGGTGGGGGGTAAAGGTATGATATCAGACACTCCATGCACAATCGAATGTAATGAATCAGCTAATACTTGTATTAATAAGTGTGGTGGATATGTAGATAAATCCACAGCGGGTGTTACTGTCGGCGAGACCGTTTATGGCGGCAGTTCGCCCAAAGGCGTGATTGGTTTTTTATGCCAGCCGTCTCTTGGCGCTAAATTAAAAATTACTTTGGGATTAGCGGAAATAGAGAAACCCAAAAAGCCAACCTGTACTGTTAGCGCTATGCGCAAGAATTGGAATAAGTTTGTTCACGACCCGGATTTTTTACAAAGATTTCAGGCCTATTTTGAGCCTTATCAAAGCGATTTAGGCATTGCTTTGACTTTGCAATCCAATTTATTGGAAGAAGTGGGCCAAGCAAGGGAAGCACATAAGTTAAAAAGGCAAGAGGGGCAAGGATTTAAATCTATTTCCAATATACCAGGCATTATTCTCACTCCGTCGGCTTTTGTCAAAGCTTGGGGACAAACACCAATTGAAAAATCCACTGATGTAGAAAAAATTACAACTGGTGATATGATAGCTGATGCTATTGGCACTTTTACCAGCACTTTGGCTGGGCAACTTTTGAGTCGTTGGATTAAGGAGGGTATGGCTAAGTTGTTTGGCAAAAAAGAGGAAGAAGGCGGCGGTGGTGATTATGCGGCTTTATATAAATTTGAGGCACTGACACCTTACGGCGGGGAGCAGGCGGCGCGGGGACATTTTATGAAGATTTTCCAGCCGACTTTTACTGCCGGCGGTAAATATGAGGTCTTGCAAAAATTAGTTAGTTGTTCTAATTACAACAATCCCGGACCAGATGAATGTGTGCTCACAGAAAAATTCAGAAGCGCGATTGAAAAGCAACTAACAGTTCGGGAAGCGCTGGAACAGGGCTATTTGGACGGCACTTTGACTTTTGGTTTTAATGCCCAAGGGTATGAGCCGCTTTACAATCAGGGCTATCCTTACCGCAGTTTAATTATTTTAAGAAAATACCGCGTTATTCCGGTTGGCTGGGAATTGGCCGCTTACTGGATTGGCAATTTCCAAGGCGCCAGTCCTCGCTCCTATAATTTAAACGATCTTATTAGCGGTTATGATAATCCTAACTCGCCTTTTTATAAGTTAGTTGACCAAAACTGGGTGCTCAAAGCGCCTGAGGGTTATTGCGCCAAAGAAGCGCCGGGTGAAAAAATTGAATCCTTAATTGTGTCTGAAGGTGTGGATATTAATAAGGATGGCAAATACGACCAAGCCGATGAATCACCGCCCAAATTAAATATTTCCCGGGCCGATTATTGCGCTGATGACCAAAGCTGCATTGTGGAAAATCCGGACGGCACTTGCAAATATTATGGTTATTGCTTGGAAGAAAAACGGACCTGGCGCTTTAGTGGCCAGCAATGCGACAATCGCTGGGCCAGCTGCCAGACCTTTACAGATAAAAACGGCCAGCAAATTAGTTATTTAAAAGATAGTTTGGATTTTAATGGCTGTAATCAAGAAAATTATGGCTGTGGCTGGTATTGTCAGGATTTAAATCCCCAAGGGCAATACTGGAATTGCTTAAGTTCCACTTTGTCTTATCAGAAATGTAAGGATCCAGCCGGTTGTTCTGTTAGCGATCCAAAGACCGGCAAAAGTTGTCTGATTCCTGACGAAGGCATTACTTGCACCATTCCCACTTGTCAGGGTCAGCCCAATTTAGTGGCTAACGGCGGCTTTGAGCAAGGCAGTCAGACCGCTTTAAACAACTGGACCACTTCTTATTATGATCCAATCAGCGCCCAGGGCTTTACCAAAGACGGCAGCCAAAAACAAAGCGGCGCCAGTGCCTTAAAATTTTATGCGACGAATTTAGGAGGCAATTACACTGCTACTAATAAGGTTTTAATTAAAAGCAATACTACTTATGATATTAGCGGTTGGGTTTATAATAGTTTGAATCAAGGCACGGCTAATGTCAGTGTTACTTTAACTGGCTCTCCGGCAGCTTCTTGCGGCACCCTGCCGGCCAATGGCTCTAAGAGTTGGCAGCAGTTTAGTTGCACTTTGCCTTCGGGCGCGGCTACTGATTTAGTTATTAATTTGAATATTAGTCAAGGAGTCAATCCTCTTAATGGTTCAATTTGGTTTGATAACATTGAGGTTAAGGAGCAATGCGCCACGGAACCAATTAGATTATTTATCAATCAGGGCGCTGGGATTTTGGCGCCGGGCAGCAGCCGTTATTTTGATCACGATGTAGAGGTCTGCAATCAGACGGCTGAGGGTTGTTCAGAATTTTTGCGAATCCAGCCCAATAGCGGCGCTAATCTCTTGCCTAATGGCGGATTTGAAGAATTTAGCGGCACCGTTGACGATAGTAATTCGGACACAGTTTACAATTGGCAAGGGGTGGGGCAAATTGTTTCTGACAAATACGCTGGCACTTATGCTTTTCAAATTAATACCGGCGAGACAGCGAGAGGCACAGCTTTGGCTGGCACGCCAATTTATGGCCGCCATTTTGTTTTGTCTTTAATGGCTAAGGGTTGCCAAAATACTGACGATTACCAAATTTTAGGGGGACCAACCGGCATTTCGGCTTCTAAGTCCTTTGATGGTTCCTTGGATTGGAAACAATATACTTTGGATTATCTTTTTCCACCAACTGGTTATTGTTCTGGTGGTAGTCAAACCTGCTTTTATGATAGTGATTGCCCCGTGGGAGAAATTTGCCAGCAGTTAGGTAAATCTGTCCGGGTTCAAATTATTTCTAATTCAGGCACTTGTTTAATTGACAATGTCCAAGTGGAAGAAGCAGATTTTTCCAGCGGCTATAAGGATTATGGCACTATTGACCAGACCTACCTTAAAAAAGCGCCGAGTTATTATAATTGTCAGGACAGCAATCCTGCTAATGATTTGGCCCAGTGCCAAAATTATGCTTTAAGTTGCGCTGAAGAAGAAGTCGGCTGTCAAAAATACACGCCGCTTAATGGCGACCCAGCGGTGCCGGGCGTGGTTAAGAACGATGATTATTGTCCGGCTGAATGCGTGGGTTATGATACTTATAAACAAAAGGGCACTTTTTTTGAACAAGAGCCAACTGGCTTAGATTATTTCATTCCCCAAAAACAAAAGACCTGCTCGGCCCAAGCCGCCGGCTGTTCGGAATTTACTAATCTTGATGAAGTGGCCCGGGGCGGCGAGGGCCGAGAATATTATACTTATCTTCGCCAGTGTATTAAACCTAATACTACTTGTGACACTTTTTATACTTGGGTTGGTTCAGAGCAGAGCGGCTATCAACTTAAGCCCTATAATTTGGTTGATGCCAATAGTGATGGCCTGCCAGACCTGATTCCCAATCCCCTGGATTTAGGCAACTGTGTTGACATTGACGATGCCATTGCTAATCCGGAATGCAAAGAATTTTACAGCGCCGCCGGTGATATTTCTTATATTATTTATCGCAATACTATTATTTGTACTGATGATTGTCATCCTTTGCGAATTAGTCAATCAACCCAGGCCGATTGCCAAGCCACGGGCGGCAATTGGGACGGGACAAATTGTATTTATAATGCCATTCCTAAAGAAAGTTATATTTGCCAAGCGGCTGACAATAATTGCCGCGGATATAAAGGCAATACTTCTTATAACAAAATGACGGTGGTTAATGAGACCTTTGAGTCAGCCGTGAACAACTGGGGAAATGGCACTTTAAGCAGTGAATCATTAACCGTGGGCGG
>JAGUWE010000087.1 GCA_020062525.1 Patescibacteria group bacterium
CGCCAAACTGAACGCTCGGGCGGGCAAAAAGAAAGGGGGTTGGGGGGAATGAATTTTTGCCCGCCCTCGCTTTCCGCCGCCGCCGAATTTCGTGCCAGTAAAACTGGCGCGCCGTCTGAATTTTTAATCAAAACTAATTTTCACTTCTGACAATATCCGCATTTCCTCTTTCAATGTAGTTTTAATATCTTCCAACTTTTTATATTTTTGTGCTATTTCAATTTGTTTGTCAATATCGAAACTTCCGTCTTTTTTAATTGGAACGGGGACACTTACATCTTCAATTATATTAACAGTTATTCGCCTATTACTTCCTTCTCCAGCGTAATACTTACTCAAATCACGATTAAGAATATAAAGGAAGTATGGTAAATGAACTTTGTCTACCTTTGGTATTAAAGCCCCGCAGTGGGTCGTCATACTAAATTTCCCGTTGCGATAATAAACAGTGCCGACATATGTGCCGTCCGTTGTCCAAGTCAGGCACTCTGTTTCATAATCGTAATGATCAATATTCCCAATAACTCCGTCCTCTGTAGTTTTTGAAGAATAAACTGGATATTCTCCTTTATTATTATTTATATATGATTTTGTATATTCTGATTTTCCTTTCTCAATTTTAAATAAGCCGTTATCACCACCGATAGTCTTATAGGCTATTTGTTCGTCTTTATTGCTTTTTTCAAGATCAGAGCTTAAATCTAACAAATCATTCTTTAATTTTCTAATAGAATTTTCAGTTTGTTGAATAAGGCTTATATAGTCATCAACGGAAAAATTTTTAACTTCCTCCTTTACGCCTAAAGCTACTAATTCCTCATCGTTCCAAAATCTATCTATTACCCAATGCTCGGCATTATCAAATTTTTCAAAAGACAATGTTTTACACCTATTATTTTGGGGAGTAAAAGAATTTTTTGAACCCTTGAATTGATTGAATTGATTTACCATATCTGGCAAATCATTATTTTCTGGCGTAGAAAATCTATTTATGTCCAATGTTTCGCCTATACTACTTACTAAATAGGCAAAAATTAAGTTTTTTTGTATATCTGTTTTAGAATTTTTCTTTGTTATTGCCAAAATATAAGTTTTTTTAGAAGTAGTATAAAAAGCGTCTTGCGGTAGAGATATTATGCCGTCAATAAAACATTCTTCTTGAATAAATTTTCTCAACTTTGCATCGCTTAATCTATTTAAAATTCCGTCAGGAATAATTATAAAAGCTTTTGCATTTGGTTTTATGCTTCGTATTATCCACTCAATAAACAAGCCCTCTAACCCCGTGGCATTGATTTTATAAAATTCGTTAAGTTCGGCATTATTTTTTATAGCTTCTTTATAATTACTACTTCCGGGGATAACATATGGGGGGTTTGTCAAAACCAAATCATAGTAATTTCTATTTATTTTGGATAATGATCCAAGAATAGATTTATTAAAAAGCTTGAAAGTATTATTAAATAATTTAGAAAATTCTTTTGATAAACTCGGATTTTGTTTCAAAAGGTCTGAAACGAAAATCAACATATTGGCTTTTGCGAGTACAATAGTCAGCTGTTCCTCTCTTTCAAATCCCTTGTCAAATCCAAAAAATTGATATTTAGGATTAATTTCTTTGCCTTCAATTTTATAGTAAAAATTTAAGCCGTCTTCTTTCTTTTCTTCTTTCACTTTGATTGGTTCCAAAACAAAACCTCCGACTCCGCAAGCGGGATCACAAATTTTGGATCCTACTGGTAGTTTATCTATATCTGAAATACTTATTATTGCGTCAACTATATTACGAGGTGTAAAAAATTGGCCCCATTTTTTCTGGCTGATACTCCTCTTCATAAAAGCTTCAAACACCTGTGATTTAAAACTTGGGTCAATATTTTTGAGAGGGCCAAATTTTTTAAATTTACTTAAAATTTTATGAAAGACCAATCTATGTTCATCAACATCGGGATTTAAAACCGTACCATTTATAATGGTTGTTTGGTCGTCCTCGCTCGCAGGAAACATTACTTTTAAATATGGTCTTACATTATCGCTATAATTACGAAATGCTTTATCGGGGTTAAGACTAAAAATATAATCAAAATTTACCTTATTCCCCTTGTCATCTTCCTGTAAAATACCAAGATCGCTTAAATATTTAAAAATAAATAATTCAACAAAGGTGTATAAACATTTTTCTGGCGTTGCACCGCTCACAGACCAAACATCCTGCCAAATTTGACCAGCAAGAATGGTCGGGTTTATCATTTGACCTTTTTCTAATTTAGAGTGTTGATTATCAATAAAACCTAAAATTTTCTGAATTAATTTTATGGTTTCTTGCGTTTTTGTTTTTAGATTATCAAAGTCTTCTTCGTCTTTTTTTTGATCCACCCCAAAATCATCCTTTATAGGAATATCGTTTTTATTAACTACCAAGCTATAACTCCTAATTTTTCCAGTTGTACGGTCTTTATATTCTTTATCTTTGTTTTTATGGTTTGGATTAAACCAAATAAAATCTTGCCCGTCAGTAGCTAAACCAATTTTTGCTCCTATTTCCTGTGCGATATCGTTGCATTGTTCAATCGCATCAATTTTATCTTTTTCGTTTATAAATTTTTCACCTTTTTTCCATTCTATTGCCAAAATAACACTTAATTTCTTTTTATTTCTTCTGTCTACTAAAAGACCGTCTGGTTTTCTCAAACCATAAGAGTCGTAATTTTTGCTTGGGATAATTTTATATTTTTTAAGATCATTAAGAGTGGTACTACCCAAATTGTAGTACTCAAACGGGCCTAAAATTAAACCGCCCTTATTCAAAGATTTTTGTAATAATTCTTCGCTCATATTTTTTAAAATTATGACTACTTATAGTTTATCATTTTTAAAAAATCGGCACAAGTGGATGTTGGCTAATCTACTTTTTCATTAAATCATCGATTGAAAC
>JAGUWE010000006.1 GCA_020062525.1 Patescibacteria group bacterium
AAAAACCTAAAACAACATTAATAATACGGAAAATAAGAACCTTTAAGTTAGTGGTGCCCAAGCCGCTGACCGTGGCATACTCCAAACCGAATTGAGCCAGGGTTAAGTGCGGTAAAACAAAAAAAATAACTGCCAATACTAAAACCAGCCAGACAATTATTCTTTTGCTTTTTTTCACCCAAGATAAGCATTGGAACATATTATTTCGTCTCTTCTTTTAATTTGCCAATTTTTTTAAGATATTCTTTTTGGCGGCGGATTGCTACTCGTTTTAAGGCGTCTTTACGGCGTTCGGGTCGTGATTTTTCTTTTCCCTGAAAGCGAATTTTTTTAGCTTGGATCAAGCGGCCGCTTTCTTGAACCGCCTTAGTAAAACGCCGCATAAAACTTTCAAAACTCTCTCTTGGTTTACGTTTTATTTCCGGCACATTGCCACCTCCTTTTCTATAAGGTTAAATATTAAATAAATTGATCTGATCATAATGAAACAATACCATTTTTTTTAAAGTAAGTCAAAATATGTTAATTTTCAAATCGCTTGTTTTTTGCTTACATATATTATATAATATAATTACCTTAAATAAAATAAAGTAATCCTCAACTCAAGGATTACTCTAAGGAGAAAATTATATGCCGCTAACTAATCTAATTCTTTGGCTTCTCTTAGCCCTTGCCGTTGCGGTAGTCGTTTGGCTTATCGCTGTTTATAATGGCTTGATCCGCAGCAAAAATCAAACTGAAGAGGCCTGGTCTGACATTGAAGTCCAGCTTAAAAGAAGGTATGATTTGATTCCTAATTTAGTGAGTACGGTTAAGGGCTATGCTGCTCACGAACGAGAATTATTTGAAAAAGTCACTGAGGCACGCTCTCGGGCAATCAGTACCACTGGCGCCCAAGCAAAAGCCGAGGCTGAAAACGCACTTACAGCCACTCTTAAAAGTTTATTCGCGGTCGCGGAAAATTATCCTGATTTAAAAGCCACCCAAAATTTTCTGCAACTGCAAGACGAACTTTCTGACACTGAAAATAAAATCCAAGCCGCGCGCCGTTTCTATAACGGCAATGTCCGGGATTACAATATAAAACTGGAAGTTTTTCCAACTAATCTAATTGCCGGGACATTAGGATTTAAGAAAAAAGAATTTTTTGGTCTGGCCGAAGAGGCGGAAAGAGAGCCGGTGAAAGTAGAGTTCTAAAAAATATCAAAAATAAAAAATCAAATATCAAAACAATAAGTTTCTATTAATTTCGCGAAGCAAGTTTCTATAAGTTTCTGAAACTTATTGAAACTAATAGAAACTCGTAGAAATTAATTGTTATTTGAATTTCGCATTGTCATTTTGAATTTATAATCTATGTACAAACAAATCACTTACAATAAAAGAAAAACAGCTATTTTGATTGCCATCTTTATTTTTATTCTTTTATTGCTCGGCTGGCTGATTGGTCAACTTTACGATTATGGTTGGCAGGGGTTAATTTTGGCTTTAGGCATTTCGGCGGCTATATCACTTTTTAGTTATTATCAAGGTGATAGAGTAGCGCTTTGGTCAACAGGAGCTAAACCAATTACTAAAGATGATAATCCTTATCTTTACCGAATAATTGAAAACCTCTGTCTCACAGCCGGACTGTCTTTGCCCAAAATTTATCTCATTCAGGATCCGTCTCCCAATGCTTTTGCCACTGGCCGCGATCCAAAACATGCTTCAATAGCGGTGACGACCGGGCTACTCGGAATGTTAGCCAATGAAGAATTAGAAGGTGTGCTTGCCCACGAATTATCGCATATTAAAAATTATGATATTCGGCTAATGACCATCGTGGTTGTCTTGGTGGGGACAATTGCTTTAATTTCTAACTGGACACTGCGCTGGTCTTTCTTGGGCGGAGGTCGACGTTCTAACAATGAAAAGGGTGGCAATTTAGGAGCGATTTTAGCCATTGTTGGTGTTATTTTAATCATTCTCTCACCATTAATTGCTCAACTTATTCAATTAGCAATTTCTCGCAAAAGAGAATTTTTAGCTGATGCTTCGGGAGCACTTCTGACCCGCTATCCTGAAGGTTTAGCTTCTGCCTTAGAAAAAATTGCGAGCCACAAAAGACCGATGTTAAGAGCTAATACGGCTACCGCTCATTTATTTATCGCCAATCCATATGGGGCGGCTAAAAAAATGGCAACATTTTTTTCTACTCATCCACCGATTGAAAAAAGAATTAAAGCGCTACGAGCGATGGCGGAAAACAAATAAAATTAAAATGTAAAACGTAAAAATTAAAATGACAATTAATTTCTACGAGTTTCTATCAGTTTCTATGAATTTCAGAAATTTATAGAAATTAGCTTCGCGAAATTAGTAGAAACTTATTGTTTGA
>JAGUWE010000045.1 GCA_020062525.1 Patescibacteria group bacterium
CGAGATTAAAATCACATTCAGCGCGGGGCAAACATCTTATTATTGATGCTTATGGAATTGACGAAAAAAAATTAAAAGACCTCGTAGCCATTAAAAAATTACTTGAGAATCTGCCAGCAAAATTTAAAATGCGACCTTTGTCAAAAGCTTTAGTCAAAAAGGTTGCTTCGCCGTCTTATCCAGAGTGGGGCATTTCTGGCTTTATTATGCTTTATGAGAGCCATATCTCACTTCATACCTGGCCGGAATATGGTTATTTGGCTATGGATATTTATTCCTGCAAAGATTTTGATGATCAAGCAATTGTTGATTATTTAAAAAAATTCTGGCGGCCCCAAAAAATGAAAATTAAAAAAGTAAAAAGAGGTTAAAATATTATATTATTATTTTCAATTCCTAAAAAATATCAAAAAAAGCCGGCGGACCTTAGCCAACCTGTCTGCCGTATTTTGTTATAACATTTTAGCGCGCATAGCTCAGTTGGTAGAGCAGGGGCCTCTTAAGCCCAAGGTCGGGGGTTCGATCCCCTCTGCGCGTACCAAAACCAAAAAATTCTCCTTAAGGAGAATTTTTTGGTTTTGGTAATTCAATTTCAATATAGCACGGGATTGCTTCGTCGCCCCACGGGCTTCCTCGCAATAACCTTTTTGATTTTTATCTTTTTGATATGTATTTTTGATTTTTGAGATTTGATATTTGATATTTTAAGTTACATTGACCACCTTATCAATTCTTTTAAACTTAGTCACTGCCTGAGTTTGGGGGTTAATTTCAAAGTAAACACTATTGACAAGACACGGCCCTTTTTCTGGAAGTTTAAAACCCTGGGATACTTGAGTTAAATATTCAGCAATTACTTCTTCTTTTTTAACTCCAATCACCGAGTCCAAAGCACCGACCATGCCAACATCACAATTAAAAAGAGTTTTATTATCTAAAAGAGCAAGGTCGCAGGTTGCTACATGGGTATGAGTGCCCAAAACCGCTGAAACCCGACCGGCTACATAGTGTGCGAAAGCGACTTTTTCGCTTGTTGCTTCAGTATGAAAATCAACAACAATGCCAGCTAATTTCTCTTTTTTAAAATTTTGCCAAATCTCATCAAATTTACGAAAAGGACAATCAAAATTCTCATGCATAAAAACGCGGCCAATCAAATTAATCATCAGCACTTTTTCCTTCCTGATCTCCACTATTTGCCAACCAGTCCCAGCAACTTCCGGCGGATAATTTGCCGGTCTAATCAGGGGAAATAAATTTTTATCAAAAATTTCCAGAACTTCCTTTTTAGCCCAGATATGATTACCAGAAGTAAAAAAGTTAATGCCGTAGGCCTGAATTTCTTTGAAGGTTTTAGCAGTTGCGCCATCGCCATGAGCTAAATTTTCAACATTAGCAATCACCAGATCTAGTTCTAATTGTTTTTTAAGTTTTGGCAAAATTTTTTTAATGCCCAAGCGACCTAATTTGCCAACAATATCGCCAAAAAAAAGAATTTTAATCATAAATTTTATCTTGCATATTCAACGACGCGGGTCTCGCGGATCACACTGACTTTAATTTCCCCTGGATATTTTAAGTCCTCTTCAATTCTCTGAGCAATTTCTTTGGCTAATTTGTAAGCTGCCAAGTCGTCAATTGCCTCTGGTGTAACAAAGACCCTGATTTCTCGACCAGCTTGAATAGCATAAACTTTTTCTACGCCCGGGAAAGCTGAAGCTAATCTTTCCAATTCTTCTAAACGTTGTAAATATTGTTCATAAGTATCTTTTCTCGCTCCCACTCGAGCTCCAGAAATAGCATCGGCTACTTTGATAATAATTGCTTCTAAGGTTGGTGGTCGGTCTTCGTGGTGAGTCGCAATTGGAACGACTATTGCGTCTGGCAAATCAAATTTTAAAGCAATGGTTTTGCCAATTTCAGGATGGGTACCCTGAATTTCATGATCAACTGCTTTGCCAATATCGTGAAGGAGTCCGGCTTTTTTGGCTACCACCGGATCAGCGCCCAGTTCTTCAGCTAAAAGATTAGATAGGTTAGCTACTTCAATTGAATGGTTAAGAATGTTTTGACCATAACTGGTGCGATATTTTAAACGACCGATCAATTGGACTAATCTAGGATCAAAACCAGTCAGTCCTAGTTTATAAAGTGCCTCTTCACCAGCTTTTTTAATATCAAGGGCTAATTCTTTTTTGGACTCTTCAACCACGCCTTCAATTCTGGCTGGATGAATCCGTCCGTCCTGAATTAATTTTTCCAAGGCCCGTTTGGCGACTTGGCGTCTGATTGGACTAAAGCCAGAAATAGTAATAACTTCTGGAGTATCATCAATGACAATTTCCACTCCAGTCAGTTGTTCAAGCGAACGAATGTTTCTACCTTCTCGACCAATAATTCTGCCCTTCATTTCATCACTCGGCAGACTAACCACGGTGGAAGTAATCTCAGCTGCGTGACTGACTGAACAACGTTCAATGACCGGTGTTAAAATTTCTTTAGCTTTTTTTTCTAATTCCTCAGCGGATTCTAACTCCAATTTTCTAATTAAGGTTACTAAGTCCTCTTTGACTTCTCTCTCTGTATTTTCAAGCAAAACCCTTTTTGCTTCTTCGCGAGAAAGCTGCGAGATTTTTTCTAATTTTTTAAGTTGCTCAAGGCGGATTTCTTTAATTTCTTCTTTCATTTGACTAAGGTGGACTGTTTCTTGATCTAATTTTTCTTTTTTATTTTCAATTTCTAATAATTTCTGATCAAATAAGGCCTCTCTTTTTTCTAATCTAGAACGTAATCTTAAGATTTCTTGACGGCGATTGGTTTCTTCTTCTTTAGCTTCTTCAATGATTTTTAAGGACTTGTCTTTGGCAGCCAGTAATATCTCTTTAGCTTGATCTCTGGCTTCTTTAAGAAGTGTCTCGGCCTTAGCTTCAGCTGTACCAGCTTTTTTCACAGCTACTGTTTGTCTTAAGAAATAACCCACCACAATGCCAACACAGATGCCAACCACTAAATAAATTACTAAAAACATAACGATTCCTTAATTCTAGAGAGAATTTTAAGAAGCAAAAAACAAAAGTTGCCAAGAAAAAATCTTGCTTATAGTCCTTAACTTTTGTTTGGAGAAATTAAACTATACATGAGAAAAAAAGTTAAAAGGGAATGGATCTTGCAAAACAATCTTTTGTTTTATAACAACCACCTGGATTCTCTTTAGAAATA
>JAGUWE010000122.1 GCA_020062525.1 Patescibacteria group bacterium
AATCCCAATAATCCCAATAATCCCAATAATCCCAATAATCCCAATAATCCCAATAATCCCAATTTAATTATATGGCTTTATCTTTAGCACAATTAAAATCTCCCTCCGGGGCTAAAAAAAGAAAAAAAAGAGTCGGTCGTGGCAATTCTTCTGGTCATGGGACTTATGCTTGCAGAGGTATCAAGGGGCAAAGAGCTCGCAGCGGCGGCAAGGGGGGGCTTAAGAGACTTGGTTTTAGAACAGTTCTTCGCAGTACCCCAAAACTCCGTGGTTTTAAGAGTTTGAAGCCCAAACCAGTCATTATTAATTTAGTAACTTTAGAGAAAAAAATTGTTGAAGGCACCATAATCACTCCTCAGTTTTTGAAGAAAAATAAAATAGTTGATAAAATAAATTCAGGCATTAAAATTTTAGGCGAAGGAAAATTAACTAAGAAATTTATTTTTGAAAATTGTCAATTTTCAAAATCAGCTCGGGAAAAAATTCTCAAAGCAGGAGGCGTCATTAAAAATTTAATCTTTTTATGTTTTTAGAAAAAGTTATCCAGATTTGGAAAATTAAAGACCTAAGAAAAAGCATTCTAATAGTTTTAGGACTTTTAGTTATTTTTCGGTTGGCTGCTCATATTCCTATTCCTGGCGTTAATATGGTGGCACTTCGAAATTTTTTTTCTTCCAATCAGCTCTTGGGATTATTCAATATTTTTTCTGGAGGCGGGTTGGAAAATTTTTCGATTGTGATGTTAGGAGTAGCTCCTTATATTACTGCCTCAATTATTTTTCAATTGTTAGTGATGATTATACCCGCCTTAGAAGAACTTTCTAAAGACGAACAAGGACGACGCCGAATTAACCAATATACGAGAATATTAACGGTGCCGCTGGCTGTTTTTCAGGCCTTTGGTATGATTAAAATTTTACAAAATGCTCCAACCGGGGCCCAAAGAATTATTGCTGCGGATTTTTCCCCCTTACTTTTAGCTCAGATGATTTTGACAATTACTGCTGGCACTATTTTTTTAATGTGGTTAGGAGAAATTATTTCAGAGAGAAAAATTGGCAATGGCATTTCCATTCTCATTTTCGCCGGGATAGTAGCGGGCATACCAGGAGCAATGGGCCAAATAATAGCAACTTTTGATGCCACTCAAATTTTTAATTTACTCGGTTTTTTAGTTGTTGCTTTAATTACGGTCGTAGCGGTGGTTTTTGTCACCGAAGGTCAACGCAATATTCCCATTTCTTATGCTAAAAGGGTGAGAGGTTTAAGAATGTACGGCGGCATGGACGCTCATTTACCAATTAGAGTTAATCAAGCTGGTATGATTCCAATCATTTTTGCCGTTTCCATCATTTTATTCCCGCCGCTGGTTGCTCAATTCTTCCTCCGGGCAAAGACCGTTTGGGTAGCTCAAGCCGCTCAGGTAATGATTGATTTTTTTCAAAATCATCTTTTTTATGGTTTGCTTTATTTCTTATTAGTAGTTGGTTTTACTTATTTTTACACGGCTGTTGTTTTTCATCCTCAGCAAATCGCGGATAATTTACAAAAACAAGGTGCTTTTGTGCCGGGTATTAGACCAGGCCGAACCACGGCTGAGTATCTGAATATTATTGTTAATCGCATTGTCTTTACCGGCGCTTTATTTTTGGGAGCTGTAGCGGTTTTACCAGTTCTTTTACGCGAAGTGCCTGGCGCTCCACAAAATTTAATTATTAGTGGCGCTAGTTTACTCATCGTAGTCGGTGTAGTGATTGATATTATGCAACAAATTAATGCTCAACTCTCAATGAGAGATTACGAAGAATTTTAAAATCTATGCCTTTTTCAGAATCTCATTCCAAACTTAGTCAAGAGGAAATAAGAAAAGATTTAAGTCAAGTTTTTAGTTTGGATCAAAAACAAAGAAAGCAAGTCCAAGAAATTCTAGAAAAGTATAAAGGCGAGGGTCTTTTAGAGAAATATGAGTTTGCCAAAGTTTTAAAGGAATTAAAACAAAAACGAGTAGAATTGGGTTTAAGCGAGATTGATATCAAAAATATTGAGGATAATTTTTTCAGTGAAGAAAAATAAAATTTAAACAGGCTACTGTAGCCTGTTTAAATTTGAAACTTGTTTTGGTAAATCAATTGATTTTCTTATGAGTAAAAAAAATAAAAAAATTTTATTTTTTGGACCCGTAGCTTCAGGTAAAGACACCCAGACCTTTCTTTTAGCCAAAAAGTATTGTTTACCAGTGATAGCTATGGGTAATTTACTCAGAGAACAGGCAGAGCAAAAAACCCAGTTGGCTAAAAAGCTTTTTTCTTATTTAAAATCGGGCAATTTAGTGCCCGACTATTTAGTTTTAAAAATTGTCCAAAAGCGATTGGCGAAAAAAGATAGCAAAGCTGGTTTTATCCTTGATGGTTTTCCCCGCGATTTGGTTCAGGCGCGAAGCTTGGAAAAAATTACCAAACTTGATTATGTTTTTGAATTAAAGTTAAGCAATCAAGAGGTGCTTAAACGCGTAGCCGACAGGCGGATTTGCCATTGTGGGGCAACTTATCATTTAAAATTTAAGCCCCCTCAAAGAAAAGATATCTGCGATAAATGTGGCAAGAGATTATTTATCCGAGATGATGATCAACCAGCGGTTATTAAAAAGCGGCTCCAGATTTACCAACAGAACATTAAAGCCCTAAGAAGGTTTTATCAAAAACAGAAAAATTATTATCTTATTGATGCTCGACCCTCAATAGAAGAAATTCACAAAAAAATTGTTAGTAAAATAGATCCCGAATCAAGTTCGGGATGACAATAAATTGTCAATTTATGGTTATTATCAAATCGTCAGAGGAAGTTGAAAAAATGCGTCAAGGAGGCAAAATTTTGGCTGAAATTTTAAGAAAAATTTCCCAAGAAATTAAAAATGGAATGCCGGCCTTAGCTTTAGACGAGTTGGCTGAAAAATTAATCCAAGATTCTGGCGGCATACCCTCTTTTAAGGGTTATCAGGGTTCTAAAAAGGAAAAACCCTTTCCTTCTGCTCTTTGCGTTTCTCTTAATAGTGAAGTTGTTCATGGACCAGCCCTGGCTGAAAAGATTATCAGGAATGGCGATTTAATTGGTCTTGATTTAGGAATGAAATATTTGGATTATTTCACTGATATGGCCATTACTATTGGTCTAGGTAAAATTAATAGGGAGGCCAAAAAATTAATTCGAGTTACTAGAGGGGCTTTAGAATTAGCTATTGGCAAAATTAAACCGGGAATTTATTGGCAAGAAGTCGCTCAAGTGATTCAGACTCAGGTTGAAAAAAATGGTTTTTCAGTTGTCAGAACTTTAACTGGTCACGGAGTGGGAAAATTTGTTCATGAAGATCCTAAATTACCTAATTTTGTTGGTAATACTGCCTTTGACAGAATGATGATTGAAGAGGGTATGACTTTGGCGATTGAACCAATGGTTAATGCCGGCTATCCGCAAGTTAAAACTTTGCCTGATGGTTGGACTGTAGTTACTACTGATGGCAAATTATCAGCTCATTTTGAACACACTATTGCCGTGACCAAAAACGGCGCTGAGATATTAACAATTTAAAATAAAAATACCTAGAACTAGAGCCAAACGAGTAAATTCTCGCTACGCGAAATCGCCCAGCGAGCGATTTCGTTGGCCTTCGGCCTCGCTCGCTCCGCCAAAAGGCGGAGCACCATGCCCGCTCGGCCTCAGAGCCCGCTGCGAACTTACTCGTTTGTCTTTTTTTTCTGTAAATAATTATTATTTAGTTTTTAATGGTCAATTTTAATTTAATTTCTAAAAAGATTCTCGGCATTGATCATGGCCGCCGGCGAATTGGTTTGGCTTTGGCTGATTTGGAATCAAAAATAGCTTTTCCCAAGGCGGTGATTGAAAACAAGGGTGTTAATTTTGTGATTGCCGCTCTTAGGGATTTTTGTCAGAAAGAAAAAGTAGTTAAAATAATTGTCGGTCTGCCTTATAGTTTAAGAGGTTCTTTAAGTCAAAAACTGGTAAGTACCTCAAATTGGCAAAAAGAGGTTGAAAAATTCGCCAAGGCGCTTCGGAAAAATTTTAAAATTCCCGTGATTTTAGAAGACGAACGCTTGAGCACAAAAATTGTTCAATCGTTTAAAAAAAGTTTCAAGACAAAAGTTGATTATCCCGAAGATGCCATTTCGGCCGCTGTAATCTTGCAAAGTTATTTGGATAAAAACAGATAGTAGTTCTCAACTTTGTTCGAACAACAAATAGTTTATTCGCCGAGCTAGTTTACCCTAAATTTATCGAAGGTAGGGGTTCTCTATTCTCCGTCAACTGGCGGATCGCTCGAACAATAATTAGATAACAAATGTCGACTCACCACACCCAAGGAATCATTCTTTTAAAAAAAGATTTAGGCCAAGACGATGGCCTTTTTGTAATTTTAAGCCAGAATTTTGGCAAAATCACTATCAAAGCCCGCGGTGTCAGGAAAATTCAAAGCAAATTAGCCAGTCATTTATTATCCTTTAATTTAGTTGATTTAACTTTTGCTTCTGGCCGGTTTTTTGATCAGATTACTTCGGTGAGTATCATTGAAACTTATCCTCACTTAAAAGTTGATTTGAAACGATTGGGTTTGGCTTTTTTTGCTGCCGAAGTCACTGACCAGTTAGTTAAGGAAAAAGTGCCAGAGTCAGAGCTTTTTAATTTATTTAAAGATTTTTTAAATTTGCTTAACGAGAAAAAAATTCCCGAACCACTCTCTTATTTTTTGTCTTTATTTATTTTTAAATTAATTTATCAGCTGGGTTATCAGCCGGAATTATATTTTTGCCAGAATTGCCGGCAGAAGATTTTAGCGGAAAAAAATTATTTCAGTCCTGAGCTTAAAGGTTTGGTTTGCTCTACCTGCCGAAACAAGGCCAAGGGTGCTTTTCTGATTTCTAATAACACCATTAAAATTTTAAGGTTGGCCAGTAAATTGCCTTTGGAAAAACTTACAAAAATTAAAATTGGAGACCGTGAAGTTTCCGAACTCGGTAGATTGGCGCAAACCTTGTTAAAAAACCATTTAGATCAAGGACTTAAAAGCGAAAAATTTTTAAGATTGATGATTGACCCCGTAGCAAATCCCAATAAAAGGTTTTTGCAATATTGACTTATTTTATTTTTTTGCTAAAATTTTAAAACCTATACAAAATAAAAATTGCTATTTTAAAAAAGGAGGGTAAGATGGCGAAAAAAGATAAAATAACAGGTGAAAGATGGGGGATATGGGTGGATGGTATAAAACTCTCTAATTTTAATTCAAAGGAAGAAGCAGATGAGCACAAGGAAAAGCATCTTAAAGGAAAAGATGTAGAAGTATTTCCGTTTTTTGAGCCAGCAAAAAAGCAAGAGGAAGAAGACCATTATACCCCAGGCCATGCCTAATCTCAAACTTATTATCCTGCCAAGAGCAGGATTTTTCTTTCCTAAATTTTTGGGTGTTGCCAAAAAGAGAAATTTGGTGTAAGATAAAATTAACCGAAATTTTTTAATTATTTTTAAAACTATGCCCGAAAAATTTGAGTATTTTCCCAAATCAGCGGAAGAACTTTCCGGAAAAATGATTGAGCGATTGAAAAGGGAGAATGTTGGCAGGGAAGGGGAAACTAAAAAAGAGAAAATAATGCCCGAACAAGTTCAGCCAGGAGCATTGGAACTTTCAGATTTAGTTGTGGAAAAAGAGGACTTACTTCAGGCTATTGGAGCGAGTGAAAAATTGTTGAAAGAAAAAGAAAAAGGTGAAGAAGCAATCTTGTCCCAGGATGAAATTATAGAAGCATTGGACGAAATTGAAAATTTTGACGCAAGAAGCTTTGGCCAGCGGCTTGATTCAGCGCAAAGCATTCAAAATTCAATTGAAGAAAATAAAAAACAACTTTTAGAAGTCAAAGAAAGAATAGGAGAACTGGCAAATAAGCCCGAAATAACCAAAGCTTACCAAAAACATCTGCAGGAAAAAATTAAAACCATTCATTTTGCCCGCCAGGTAAAGGGACTCCAATTACTTTCGGAAAAGATTAATTTATCCGAAACCAAACTTTTGGCGCATCGCAACGATGAAGATTTGAAACTAACTAAAGCGGACAAAAAAGTTCTTGAAAAAAATGAAATAATCCGCCAAAAAGCAGGTGAAAAGGCAGAAGGGTTTATGAATAACCCCGAAGTTTATTACGAGGTCAACCGCCGTGAGCTTTTGGATTATCGCCGCCAGCTTCTCAAAGATGGATTTGTGGAAACACCAAGCGTCAAAAAAGAAATTGCCGAAATTTTTGGCCATTTGGAACTGGGCATTCCGGTATTTTTGCGCGGCCATCTTGGCGCCGGCAAAACCGAAATTCTTCTTCATACTGCCAGAAAGTATTATGGCGTGGAGCCGGAGTTTATTTCCGGTTCAGAAGAAGCAACTAAATATGACATTTATGGCAGGACCCAAATAGGAGCAAGAGGTGAAGAAGATAAAATTAAAGAATTTAAACTGCGTTTAGATGAGTTTAAAACAATGTGTCCCGAGATTAAAGGCAAAGAGTTAAAAGCAGTGGAAAAGCAATATTATGACGAAATTGTGGTCAAAGGCCAAACAACCAGTTTTTTCCAATACGGGCCATTAGTGCGGGCAATGAAAGAAGGCAAGCCAGTTTTGATTGACGAAATTGACGGCATTCCTCATTCAATTTTGATGCGGATTAATCATGTTTTAACCAGAAAAGCCGGCGATATTGTAAAAATTCAGGAAAACGGCGGCGAGGAAATTAAAATTAAAGAAGGGTTCTGCGTGATGGCAACCGGCAATATCAAGTCCGTCAAATACAAACGCGAAGAGCTGGATGCGGCCTTTTTATCGCGCTGGTGGTCCAGTGAGATTAAATATCTGCCACCGGACGAAACACTGAAAATTTTGACCGCGTCTTTAATTGACAAAAGAGGAACTTTAGAATTAAAAGACAAAGAAGATTTAGAGGGAATAAAACGATTAACCCAAGCGGCTGAAGAAATTCAGAAAATATTTAGCGGCGAGAAAACCGATGTTTTCGGCGAGGGCGGGGATGCGGCTAGGGGAATCTCAGCTTCATTGGAAAAATCAGTGCTTTCAATGCGAGACCTCTGGAATATCGTCAAGCCCTGGAAAGCACGCCATTTTGACAAGCCCTTGGACGAATATATTTACATCGAATTTATAAAAAAAGCCACCGTGCCCAAGGATCAAATTTATCTTACCCAGCTTTTCTGTCGTTTTGGTTTTTTTAAGGATTGGGACGCGGAGCAATTCGGCATTGCAGGTTTGGATAAAAAGAAATTAGACGCTTTTAAAGCCAAGAAATCCAAATAACAATATTTTTTATTTTTGAACTTTTATTGATTTCCTATGCGCTTTCGCCCCGAACAACTAATTGACGAACTCTACGGCCCGCCCAAGAAGGAAGGCCAGAAG
>JAGUWE010000007.1 GCA_020062525.1 Patescibacteria group bacterium
CGGGGCAACTTGAAACAAGCACGGGCGTTTTTCTCAACATACTCGCCTTCAACATAAAAACTTTTTCCCTCAACCACTTCCTCCGCCACACTGACAAGACGGTATTTATAAATATCAGTCAAAGAACCCGGGGTATCACTATAAGTATTAAGGCAATCGGTTTCGCTGCAAGCCAGCAGTTTATCTTTAATTAAGGTAAAATTGGCCTCTTCAAGTTTGCGGCGATAAATATTGTAATGAGTCGCATTCTGGTCAATGGGATTGGGCCAGCTTAAAACCACGGTTTGCGGGCATTTGCTGACCGCAGTAATGTTGGTTTGAGTTGGCGCAACCACGCAGGGTTTGGTCTCAAAACCACTATTTACTAAATCAAAAATGTTGCTTTGAGTTGAAGTTGAATAACCAACTGAATTATAAGAAGAAACTGCCCAGAAATAAGTAGCGCCAGGATCAGGAATAGAACTGGTAAAAGTATAGCTATTGAGACCGCGCGACTGAATATTATCAATCAAAACGCCATTTAATCCGGTTTGATCGCTTAATTTTTTGTTTTTGCAAGCTGGCTCACAACCACCTGCTGGGCAAGAACAAGCCGAAGAATACTCGCAAGCCAATACTTCATTGTCATCATACTGGCAATTGGAATAAGAAAATTTAGCTAAATCAGGAGCGCTAGTTAAACGATAAGCTTCATAACCTTCGGCAAAATCATCGGGTGGCACTGACTGGGAATCAATATTAAATCTAAATGTAATCTCGTGACAATTGCTATAATCGTCAATTTTCAGATTAACCAGATCTTTTCGCGGCGGAAAACCGCAAATCGGGGCAATCACATCCTGGCCCGGATGATTGGGGTTGCTCCAAGGCAGCGAACCGTCTGAAGAATAATCTTGCTGATCAATAGCGTAAATGCGGTAGTTATAAGTCTTGCCAGGATTTAAATTAAAATTCTTAAAAGGATAATTAGGCGCGGTTGGTGGAGCATTAACAACAGCTAAATAGTCAAAATCAGAATAATCTTCCCGGTCATAAATCAGCCAATGTTTAATATTAATATTTTCGTTTGGATCGCCAAAAAGAGCGAGAGCTGTCCCATAAGAATCAGCGTACTCCCAAGTGATTTTGTGGCTGGCATTGCCACTCTCGCAAACCCGTTTAACAGAAGTGATTTCCGGTTGAGTTGGCATTAAGTGACAAGCGTCGCTGCCTGAACCACGGGAAGGTGTGGTAATGTTTTGAGGCGAACTGCTGTCAGCCACTGCTGCCCGTCCTAAAGCAAAAACCTGATAAGTATGGGTTTCCCCAAAACCAACGCCAACATCTAAAATCTGATGATAAACAGGACAGGTGCCGTCACAGGTAGTGTCATCATCCAGAATTTCACCAACCAAATTGGAACTCGGGCAATCAGCCAAACTATTTGAATCGCAATCGCGGTAAACCAGATACTTATTAGTGTAATCTGAATCAGTCCAAGTAATGCTGACAGCCGCGTATTGGCCACTGCCTAAGCAACTGACTAAATCAGAACAACAACCTTGAAGATCAGAAATAGTGGGCGCTGGTGTCGGGTCTTGGCTATAACATTTGGGCGCGGTTAAATCGTATAAATAATCAGTGGCTGAACCCGGATAACCTTTTTCTTCACCCTCTAAAAGGCGGCGGACTTGAAAATCATAGTTAGCTAAACTGTCAGCCAAATAATTATAATGGCATTCTAACTCAGCCCCTTCTCTGGTTGTTTTTTGGGTGCAGTAATTGCCAGCTTGGTCCGGCGTTGACTGCTGGGCTGAAAGTTCATAAGTATAAAAAATGAATTGATTAGCTCGGAGTCTGTGGGTGATCTTAATTTGATATTTATTGGCAACGTCTGGTTTTTTAGTATCGTACCAAACTAATTCAATTTTAGCTTTACCGTCAGGGTTGCAGCTAATTGGCTCAAGGTTGTGCAAATCAAAAGGCCCGGGACCGGTTGGGCCAGTGCAACTGGTAGCAAGTTTAACTTTATTATCGCCAGCAGGTCCAATCGGATTTAAAACAACTGAAGAAAAATTGCTTTGGGTGGAATTGACCCGAATTTTATAAGCATAATCACTGCCCGGCTCAAGGCCGCTAGTTAAAGTAGTTTCATTCCAGAGAAAGGCCAAACTATCCAAAGTGACTATATATTTGTATTCAGAATCCTCAGGGCCTTGGCGGAAAACTTCATAATAATAAGGATCATTATTCGCGTCATTAGTAGTAATGTAAACTTCATCAACAATGGCTGGCGCGCTAATAAGGCCATATGATGTAGTATTACTGCCCAGATAAACTCGCCTTTGCAGTGGTGTTTGGGTTAAAGTAAAACTACTTGAAGCAGCTAGGTCAGCAGCTAAATTAAAATTGTGCCAAAGCTTAAGGTTTTTTGGAGGCAGCCAACTGGCTCTGATGTGGTGCCAGTTGGTATCAATAATTTGACCGTCCGGGGCTTCTTCACCAGCGCCAC
>JAGUWE010000091.1 GCA_020062525.1 Patescibacteria group bacterium
ACCTTAGCTTTCCCCGCCTGCCAAATTGCGAGTGTAGTATAACGGCTATTATGTCAGCTTTCCAAGCTGAAGACGTGGGTTCGACTCCCATCACTCGCTTAAACAAAAAAACACGGCGGGCAGGCAAGCTGATGACAGGGGTTTCCCGCCTGCCGTTGACTTGCCGTTAAGGCCTGTCGGGCAGGGATTCCCCCTTACCCGTTTTTTGCCAAGCAAGTAGTTATCGAAGGATGTTAGAATTAGAAAATAAAAAAATCGCTATGATAGGCGATTTTTTAGTATAAAAAGTAGTTGTTCTTGACATGATTTTTATAAAAAGGATGTTAGAATTTGACAATTAAATATTATGGGTGTATATTCATAATAAATATTAAATAAAGGTCGAGCTATCTATAAAATTAAGAAAGGAGGTGAAAAAAATATGCCAAGACTAGATGGAACTGGTCCAATGGGACAAGGCGCAGAAACTGGCCGAGGTCTAGGCCCTTGCGGTGGCGGAATGAGACGAGGCTGGGGTTGCCATGGCGGTTATGGTTTCGGTTTCAGGAGATTTATTTCTCCCAAAAACGAACTGGCCGCTCTGGAAGATGAGGAAAAAATACTTGAGGAAGAATTAGCGGCGATTAAAAAGGAAAAAGCAGCCCTGAAAGACCAGCAAAAGTAAAAGAAGGCACGGGGACCGGCCTCTTTATAAAAAGGGGCCGGACGGCCTTCTTTCAATAAAAAGTTATCATAAAATACAATAATAATCAATCTTATGCCAAGACCAAAACTTTGCAGAAAAATAGAATTTAATCCAAATATAACTTATTTCAAGCCTCAAGGAGTGCCGATGAGGGAGCTTGAAATTGTGGAACTTACCACCGAGGAGATGGAGGCCTACCGCTTGCGCCATATTAATGATATGGAACAACAAGAAGCAGCTGACAAAATGCATACCTCTCAAAGTACATATCAAAGAATACTTTATTCAGCATATAAAAAAACTGCTGACGCTTTGATAAATGGCAAAGCTATACGCATTATTAAGGAGTAAAAATATGAAAATTAAAACTTTAATATTGATCATTTCTTTTTTTATTCTATTACCGAATATATTATTCGCGCAAAATAATCTAGAACAAAAAAATGAAGAGATTTTTAAGGCTCGAGTGATTGAGATTCTTGAACAAAAAAGCACTATTCGTGATGATGGCTCAACTTCAATTCAACAAAAATTAAAACTCAAAGGGCTTGAAGGTGATTGGAAAGATAAAAAAATAATTTTTGACGGAACCGAATTTGACGTTTTATCAGCCAGCGAATATAAAGTTGGCGATAAAGTCTTGGTCAATTACAGTCCTGGGCAAGAAGGAGAAGACAATTTTTATGTGATCGGTTTTTCTCGTACCAGTTCTGTTTATTGGTTAGCATTTTTATTTGCTTTAATTGTAATAGCGATTGGCAGATTAAAAGGGCTTCGAGCGATCATTGTCTTGCTGCTAACTTTTTTAATTATTTTAAAATTTATTATCCCCAAAATATTGTCTGGAAGCGACCCACTTTTAATTAGTATAATTGGTTCACTCTTTATTTTAATCTTGGCCGTCTATATTACGGAGGGATTTAAATGGACATCAACAATTGCGATTTTTTCTATTCTAACTTCATTAATAATAACTGGTTTACTGTCTGTTTGGTTCTCGGCCATAGCAAAATTAACTGGTTTTGCCAGTGAGGAGGCGGTATATTTGGTCGGGTTAGCGGGCGGTAATATAAATATTAAAGGCCTCTTACTGGCGGGAATTATTATAGGCGCTTTAGGCATTTTGGACGATGCAATAATTTCCCAAGTGGCATTAGTTAAAGAATTGAGGATGTCAAATCCGGAGCTAACAAAAAGCCAGATATACCGCCAAGCCATGCGGGTTGGAATTTCACATCTAAGTTCAATGATTAATACCTTGTTTTTAGCTTACGCCGGGGCTTCTTTGCCGTTACTTATTTTATTTAGCGTTAAACAACCGCCCTTTTTGACTTTTAACCAAGTAATAGATAACGAAATGATAGCCACGGAAATAATCAGAACTCTTGCTGGCAGTATTGGATTAGTTTTAGCCGTTCCGATCGCAACATTTTTAGCGGTTCAATTTATAAAAAAATTAAAATAATCATTAATAATCAATAATTTTATGGAAGTATTAAAATTTGGAACGCTTTGGTGTTCTAACCCAACAAGCCCTAATTAAATTCCAAAAACTAATAGTATTCAAATAGATAGAGGTTATTTGGCATTATTACTAGAAGTTTTGTAAATAATTAATTTTTTATCTATTATTTCAGTTCTAACGTCGTTCAGTAAGGTGCCCCTAATAAAAAATGCTGCTCGGTGTGGCATTTTTTATTTTTATCATTTTGTGATAAAATTTAATTATGGATCAATCATTGATGGGTAAAATTTTAGAAGGACTACGCATCACGGCCGAAGCAGCCGGATTTGGCCAGCCGCGCAATTTACCAGAAGTTATTGGGTCAATTATCGGTATTGCCTTGTCGTTTCTCGGCATCGTCTTTTTAATTTTAATTATTTATGCTGGGTTTACATGGATGACTTCGGCCGGCAATGAAAGAAAAGTTTTAGAAGCCAAGAAGACATTAATTAATTCAACCATCGGTCTGGCGATTGTTCTTTCTGCTTACGCCATAACTTCTTTTATTATTCAATCACTGCGAGCGACAACGGGCGCGGGGTAACCAGAATTTTGAATTATGAATAAAAAAACAGCTTAAAAGCTGTTTTTTTAGATTCCGGATCATGGTCCGGAATGACAACAACCTCGGAAATCCCAATTATCCTAATAATCCCAATTATCCCAATAATCCTATTAGTCCTATTTTAGCAGTCCTTTGATTAAAAATTCCGTGGCTTCTTCTTC
>JAGUWE010000131.1 GCA_020062525.1 Patescibacteria group bacterium
AAAACAAGCTCTTCAGCCAATAAATCTTTCAATCTGGGGCCTAGTGGATGATTCAGAAAACTTTCAAGAGTTCATCAATACTTATAAAGGCCTTCATCCCAACATTACCATTACTTACAAAAAATTACGGCCTGAAGAATACGAAAAAATGTTGCTTGAGGCCTGGGTTGAAGACCGCGGTCCTGATATTTATGCCATTAAAAGTTCTTGGCTTGGTAAATATAAAAACAGAATCACACCCTTGCCGGATAAAATTGAAATGGCTTATGTTTATGAAAAAACAATTATTGGCAGCAAAAAAGAGCAGGTCATTGAAATAAAGCCAACCGCTATTCCTACTTTAAAAGATTTTAAGGATAATTATCTTAAAACAGTTTATGACACGATTTTTTTACAGGATGCTCAAGGTAAAAGAAAGGTCTATGGTTTGCCTCTTTTTGTTGATACTTTAGTTTTATATTATAATCAGGACTTTTTAGATAATGCTAATCTTGTTTATCCGCCGAAAAATTGGGAGGAGTTTAATGAGCAAGTCGGAAAGTTGACTAAATTCAATACTAAGGGCGAAATTATTCAGCCCGGCGCCGCTCTGGGTACGACTAAAAACATTAAATATAGTTTTGATTTACTTTCGGTTTTAATGATGCAAAATTTAGCCGCTAGTCAAATTACCATGACCGATGTTAATGGCCAGCCGCTTTTTAACCGAGCGGGATTAGAAAAGGGCTATTATCCGGGTGAAGTGGCTTTGGTTTATTACACTGATTTTGCTCAGCCAACCAAACAGGTTTATAGCTGGAATGAAACCTTTCCTTTGGATCTTGATGCTTTTCAGCAGAATCAAGTAGCTTTTTTCTTTGGTTATAGCCAGGATTTGCCCCAAATTAAAGCCGGCGCTCGATTTGATTTCGGCCTTACGCCCCTGCCCCAACTTAATAGTGAAGCGCCAGTTAATTTTGCTAATTACTGGTTGCAAACCGTCTCTTTTAAGAGTAAAAATGCGGACAAGGCCTGGGATTTTATTTTATACCTTTTGCAAAAAGATAACTTAAAAAAATATTTAGAAAAGACCAAACGCCCGACGCCAATTAAGAGCTTAATTGAAGAGCAGAAAAAAGACCTAGAGATGGCGGCTTTTGCCGAGCAATTGTTAACGGCTCAAAGTTGGTATCGCGGCCGAAATTTTGAAGTGGCCCAAGGCGCTTTCGGGGAAATGATTGATAGCGTCCTCAAAGGCGAACAGCCGCGCAAAGCCATCAATGTTGCAATTCAGAAGATAAACCAGACATACTAAAATAAATTCAAAATTTAAAATTCCAAGCCCAAATGTCAAATCAAGCTCAAAACTTAAAATCCCAAACCATTTATTTTATTTTTGTTATTGGGATTTGGGATTTAATTTGACATTGGGATTTTGACATTTGGATTTCAAATCTATGTTTTTAAAAGATAAAAAATCTATAATTATTTGCCTATTCTTAATTCTTTACGGCCTATCATTTGCTTTGACCGTCCAAGCTGGCTGGCTTTCTGAGATTGGTATTTCTGGCGATAGTTTAATTCCTGAAAAGTGCAGAAAAGACGGCAATTGTACCCTTACCGATTTTGTTATACTCGCCATCAATCTTTTCCGCTTAATGTTGGGTGTTTTGGGTAGTTTGGCTTTGCTCTTTTTTATCTACGGCGGTATTATCTTTTTACTCTCCCGTGGCAGCGCCGAAATGATTCAACGGGGGAAAAGTATTTTGACACAATCCTTAGTTGGTATTATGATTGTCTTAGGTAGTTGGTTGATTGTTAATCTAGTTATTGCCGCTTTGACAGGAACGTTAGATTTAAGTCAACCCGTCAAAATTTTTGGTACCCAGCCTTGGTCGCAACTTAAAACTAAATAGCCATTGTCTTGATTTCCCCCTTTAATAAAGGGGGATTAAGGGGGATTTCTCTTTCCCCTCTTTAAAGAAGACCCGCTTCGCCAAGCAAAGCGAGGCGAGGGGGTTAGGGGGATTTTTAAATCCACCCCCACCCTCCTTTTTAAAAGGAGGGAGAAGAAATCCACATTATTAAAAATTATCTAATCTTTTAGAAAGGAGGTGAGACAATGAAATTAATTAACAAAAAAACAGTTGGAACACTATTAAGCTTGGTTGTCTGCTTTGGTTTGTTGGCACAAGTAGCTTTGGCTACTTATGGCTTAGAGTATGCTACAGTTAGCGGTCTTGGTACCCAAGTCGTACAAAAAACTATTTTCGCTGTCATTAATGTTATTTTAGGGTTTTTAGGTATTGTGGCGATTGTCATTATTTTAATTGCTGGTTTTAAATGGATGACCGCGGCTGGTAATGAAGAAAAAATTACCGGTGCCAGACAAATGTTAATTGCTGGGGTGATTGGTTTAGCTATTGTTTTAGCGTCTTGGGCAATTGCTCAATTTATATTGACCAGTTTGATAAGTGCTACCGGAGGACAGTAAAATTTGTCGGTTAAAATATTATTTTCGGCAGAGATTTTTTCTCTGCCTAGAAAACATCTATTATTATTTTAGGTGTGGTCTGGGTAGAGAGGAAATAACCAAAATTTCCAATTTTCAATTACCAATTTCCAATGAAATATCCAATATCCAATGACTAAAATTAAAAAATAATTAAAAATTTAGGAATTAGAAATTCATTAGGAATTAGAAATTGGAAATTAGGGATTTATCTGAAATTTTAGAATAAGATTATGATTTCTCTTATAGCAAGAAAAAATCTTATCAGAGGAACAATGACTTTAACTTTTATTTCCTTATTGTTTTTGTTTGGGCAGGTAGGATTGGCAGTAAACGGACAACCAGACCCACCAGACCAATGTGTATATAGCTCAACTGACGATCCCTATGGGCTTAAAACAACTGCTTGTAAGGCACTAGGAAAGAAAACAGATCCGAAATCTTTACCGGAGACCATAGGCATTATTATTGGCATTGTCTTATCTTTTTTAGGTATTATCTTTTTCATTCTTATTATTTATGGTGGCTTTCTTTGGATGACGGCGCACGGTAATGAGGAGCAAATCAAAAAAGCCAGAAACATTAT
>JAGUWE010000077.1 GCA_020062525.1 Patescibacteria group bacterium
GACTTTTTTAAAACTCATTTTGTTTTGGCGATAAGCCGCAACCAAAAATCGATATATACTAAGCGGCGTTTGCCCAGTTGGCAAAGCTAAAACAACTTTTTTATTTTTGGCAACAGCCCTCACCACAATCGAAGCAGCAACTTCGGACATTTTTTGGTAATTTTTAGTAATAATCACTTCCATAAATCAAAAAATCGTGTTAAAATATTGACTAAAGAATATGAAACAGTTAAAATTAGCCAATGACACTCAAGCACTTGTTGTTGTCGCTCATCCTGATGACGAAACAATCTGGATGGGCGGAGTTATTTTAAGCAATCCCAAAATTTCCTGGACAATTTTTTCACTTTGCCGGAAAACTGATTTGGATCGCGCTCCCAAATTTTATAAGGTCTGTCGTTTCTATGGCGCCAAGGGCATTGTGTCTGATCTTGATGATGAAGGAAAGCTGACTTTAACACAAAGTCTGCCGGAAATTGAAAAACGACTGACGGCAACTCTTGATAAAAATAAATATGATTATATCTTTACTCATGGCGCTAATGGGGAATATGGCCACCCGCGCCATCAAGGCGTTCATCAGATAGTGAAAATATTTGTCCGCCAAAAGAAAATAATTTGCTCTCACTTTTTTTATTTTGCCTATAAAACTATTGATAAAAACATTGTTAATGATCTTGAAAAAGCTAATTTTTATTTTAAAGGTGAGACAAAAATTTTCAGACAAAAGCAAGAATTAATTGAAAAATTTTACGGCTTTAGCCAAGATTCATTTGAATATCAAAGTGCTAAAAAAACTGAAACCTTTTTGAAAACTAAAATCTAAAAATTATGAAAATTGCGGTTCTTTACGCCTATCCACCAGAACCCGATGGCTTAAGTATACAAGGGCATTTGCTTTATCGAGGGCTCCGAGAAATTGGCGTTGATGTTATGCCCTGCCATCATCACCCTAGTTTCCAAAAACAATGGTTGCTCACAGCTTACAAGCCAGACATTGCTATTGGTATTGGCTGTTGGACTTATGTGCCAGATATTATTTTTAGTCCACAACAAAATGGTGTTTTGCCCGTGCCTTGGTTTCTCGCCAATGGTTGGGTAGCTAATTATCAGCAAGTAATCAGCCAATTGCCCTTGGTTTTTGTGACCAGCCAATGGGTCAAGGAAACTTATGCCCGAGACGGTGTAGATATTAAAAATTTTGAAGTTCTACCGGTTGGTTTTGATCCGCAAGAAATAAAGCCAATTCCCCGCTCAGATCCGAAAATTCAGCGCCTTCGGGAAATGTTAGGCATAAATCCGGAAGAAAAAATGATTTTGACTATTGGCGGCGACGTCACTTCTAAAGGCGCGCAGGAAATGATTAGAGCTTTAGCAGTTATTGATAAAGATTTTAAGGCCTGGAAATATGTCTGCAAGGCCTCTGATAGTGATTGCGCCGAAGCCCATCATCGCCAAGAAGAGCAACTAATTGAGGAATTAGGGTTGGATAAAAGCAAAATTATTTATCTGGCCGGTATGTACTCACATGATTTTATGAGTTATCTTTTATCCGCTTGTGATATTTATGTTGCTCCCTCTAGAGTAGAGGGCTTTGGCCTAATTCAATTAGAAGCTCAGGCCTGTAGCCGACCGGTTATCTCCATTAAGGCCGGTGGACCAGTTGATACTATTATTGATGGCAAAACTGGTTTTTTAGCCGAGGTTAGTGAAACCGTTCAACTGGCTGAGGAATGGGCTTATGAAAGTATGGGCTTTGATGCGACTCACAAAATCAAATTTGACCGACCTAAGGTCTTTGCTTATCGCGCTAGTGTTCCTGATTTAGCCAAATACACTAAGGAACTACTAACCAATGACAAACTAAGAGAAGAAATGGGCAAAAATGCCTACGAACATGCTCTGAAAAATTTTCACTACCAAACCATAGCCAAAAAGGCAGTCAAAACAATCCAAGAAAAATTAAAACTAAAGTAGAAAAATCAAAAAAACAACACTTTTTTTCTTTTTAGGCACTCGTAAGCCCAAAGATAGGTGCCGGCTGACCAGGCCTGATAGGGCTCGCCGCTCGGCCGGCCGCTCTGGCCATCAAGCCATTCATTAAATTCTTGACTTCGTAATTTTCTTAATTCCTCCTGTGGAATTTTTTTTGCCTTTGACATTGTGATAATATAAGCCGGGGAACCGGGATTTTTTATTTTTTGCAAGTTTGCTCTGGCTAGTAATCCTAACTCCCGCTCGGCTTTTTTATATTCTTTCATTTTCACTAAAGCCACTACATAAAAACCGCCGATAAAAGGCCAAATGCCGGCATTTAAATAATGATAAGGTTCGCGAGCGTCGCATTTAGAAAAATACGAATGCCAC